>JBLGCN010000121.1:0-6588 GCA_047617405.1 Natronomonas sp. | reverse complement strand
TCGACCCCCGCCGTGACTTTGCTCTCGACCTGGTGCGGACCGCCCTGGACGACTGGGGGATGAGCGGGCTGAAACTCCACCCGACCTCCGGCTTTCACCTCCACGACGCCGAGACCTACCGCCTCCTGCAGCTGTGTGACGAACGCGACGTTCCTGTCCTGACCGATTCGGGCCCTATCGCCGCCCCCCTCTACAGCAAGTACTCCCACCCGACTCACGTCGACGAGGTGGTGACCGACTTTCCGGAGCTCGACCTGGTTGTCGCACACCTCTCACTGGGCTGGTGGCGCGAGCTACTCGCGGTCGCGGATGTCAACGTCAACACCCGGATGCGCGTGGATATCTCGGGCTGGCAGGGTCGTGCCGAGGAGTACCCCGAGGAGTTCGCGCGTGCCGTTCGCCGGTTTGTCGACGCCCTGGGGGCTGACCGGGTCCACTGGGGGACCGACGACCCCGCCTTCGACGCCGCCTACCCGAAGGAGGAGTGGCTCGGGGCCACACGCGCGCTGGCCGACCGCGGGGACGAACACGCGCTCACGGAGGCGGAACTCGGGCAGGTGCTTGGCGGGGGCGCAACAAAGCTGTTGGACGTATGACCGGTCGGCGGCCCGGGCGGTAGCGGAGGGGAGCCGTCCTCGCCGCGCCCTCTCACAGGTTTTATCAGGGTGCTCGGAGTCCCGTCGGACATGGTGGTCGATATCGACGACATCCAGGAGGTCGCGGTTATTGGCAGCGGACAGATGGGGCGGGGTATCGGCGCGGTCGCCGCGCTGGCCGGCTACGACGTCGCGGTCAACGACATCGACGAGTCACAGCTCGAGGAGGCCCGCGAGCGGATCCAGTGGTCCTACGAGAAAGCCGCCGAGAACGACCCCGACGTGACCGAGGCTGACACGGCGGCTGCCCTCGACCGACTCACCTTCACCACCGACCAGGCGGCGGCCGTCGAAACCGCCGACTTCGTCACCGAGGCCGCCGTCGAACAGCAGCCCGTCAAGGAGGACATCTTCGAGACACTGGACGAGGTCGCGCCCGAGGAGGCGATCCTCTCGACGAACACCTCCGGGCTGAACATCACCCGGCTCGCCGAGGTGACCGACCGCCCGGCCCAGGTCGTCGGCACCCACTGGTTCAACCCGCCGATGCTGATGGACCTGGTGGAGGTCATCATGACCGAACACGCCCCGACGGCGGTCGGCGATACCGCCGAGGCGCTCATCGAATCCTTCGGCAAGACGCCGATCCGCTGTAAGATGGATATCCCCTCGTTCATCGTGAACCGGCTGATGCGCCCCTACGGCGAGGGGGCGGCCTGGATGGTCTACCGCGGCGAACACTCGATGCGGGAGGTCGACTCGGCGATGAAGTACATCGAGGGATTCCCGATGGGGCCCTTCGAACTTGCGGACTTTACCGGCGGCATCCAGATCCGCGTCGAGGGCGAGGAGGACCACCTCCAGGACGACCGGCCGATGTCCTACGACACCGAGGTGTGCCCCATCCTCCACCAGCTCTACGAGAAGGGTCGTTACGGCCGGAAGGCCGGGGCCGGCTACTACGACTACAGCGACCAGGACGAGCCCGACATTCCCGTCGACGCCGGCCAGGGCTTCGACACGCTGCTGGTGTGGGCACCCATCGTCAACGAGGCCGCGAAGATGGTCGAAAACGACGTGGCGAGTGTCGAGGATATCGACACCGGCGCCCGACTCGGTGGCAACTGGCCGATGGGGCCCCTCGAGAAGGCCGACGAGGTGGGGGTCGAGACGGTTCTCCGGCGACTCACCGAGGTTGCGAGTCGCCACGAGGACACGGCCAAACTCGCCGAGACACTGCCCTGTGACCTGCTCGTCGAGAAGGCAAAAACCGGCGAAACCTTCTACTGAGCCCGCTCGCTCCGACAGACGGGCGCCCCCGGACACCGGGCCTCGTCGGGTAGACGGCAAGACTGGCCCCTTCCCGGTGAGGGTTACGTCCACGCCGCAAGTGATCGAGGTGCAATTATGAACACACCAGTCATCGTCGAGGCGGTGCGAACACCGCAAGGCACAGAGGACGGTGCCTTTGCGGACGTGCGAAGCGAGGACCTGTCGATCCCGCTGGTCGATGAGATGCTCGCCCGCACCGGGCTCACCGGCGAGGAGGTCGAGGATGTCGTCTGGGGCTGTGCCCAACAGCGTGACGAGCAGTCGACCAACATCGCCCGCCAGATCGCCATGTTCTCCGAACTCGGCGAGGAGGTCCCCGGGACCACCGTCGACCGCCAGTGTGCATCCTCGGCACAGGCGATCATCCAGGCCGCCGACCAGGTCCGCGCGGGCACCCGCCGGGCTATCGTCGCCGGCGGCGTCGAGAGCATGAGCCGTGTGAAGATGGGTGGTGGCTCCGGCGAGATGTACCCCGGTCTCGACGAGCGCTACGGGATGGAGAACCTCCCGATGGGCCAGACCGCCGAGAAGGTCGCCGAGGAGTACGGCGTCACCCGCGAGGAACAGGACGAGTACGCGATGCGTAGCCACCAGCGCGCCCAGGAGGCCACCGAGAGCGGGAGATTCGCCGAGGAGATTGTCCCGGTCGACAACGGCGAGGAAGTCGTCGAGAGAGACCAGGGGATCCGCCCGGACACCGACATGGAGACGCTCGCGGGGCTGCCAACGGTCTTTCGCGAGGACGGCACGGTCACGCCGGGCAACGCCTCCCAGATCTCAGACGGCGCCGCCGGCGTCCTGATCACCAGCGAGACCTTGGCCGAGGAACACGACCTCGACGTGCTCGCCGAGGTGGGGACCCACCACGTCCACGGTGTCGACCCCACGGTCATGGGTATCGGGCCGGTCCCTGCGACCGAGGGCTTGCTTGAGCGGGCCGGCACCGATATCGACGACTACGGGCTGGTCGAACTCAACGAGGCCTTCGCGAGCCAGGTTATCGCCTCCAAGCGCGAACTCGGGGTCGACGACGACATCCTCAACGTCAACGGCGGCGCCATCTCGATCGGCCACCCGCTTGGCTGCTCGGGCGCACGCCTGCCCGTGACGCTGGTTCACGAGATGAACCGCGAGGACGTCGACCGCGGGATCGCTACCGAGTGTGTCGGCTTCGGCCAGGGCGCGGCCATCGAATTCACGCTGCCGAACTAGCGCCTCCGACAACGGAGTTTCTTTTCTCAAGAGCCGGAGTCGCCCCGTGTGGACGGACACTGCGACCCCGACGGGCGAATGGTCTTAGATAGCATAGTCCGTGAGCGAGCCCCGGCCGAAATGGGCGGGCGGCGAGGGCTCTGTGCGTGCAGTCGGCACCGAGCCCGGCGGCGTGACAGGCGGGGCTCAGTAGGGGTAGTCCCGGGGCTCGCGCTGGATGGAAACCCACTTTGTCTCGGTGAACTCCCGGAGGATGGCTTCGTTGTTGTACCGGCCCAGGCCGGAGGCGCCGACGCCGCCAAACGGTGTGTGTGCGTGGTCGTTGAGCGGTTGATCGTTGATATGTACCATCCCAGTCTCCAGCCCCTCGGCGATCCGTTTTGCCTTCGACAGGTCAGTCGAGTGGACAGACCCGGACAGCCCGTACTCCGTATCGTTCGCCATCGCGAGCGCCTCGGCCTCGTCCTCGTAGGGGATGACCGGCGCAATCGGGCCGAAGTGCTCGTTGCACGCGGTCGGCATCTCGTTTGTCACCCCTGACAGGACGGTGGGCTGGACGAACAGCCCCTCGACACCGCCCCCGGCCACGACCGTTGCACCCGCGGCGACCGACTCCTCGACGAACCCCTCAATCTTGTCGCGCTGGTCACTGTTTATTACAGGGCCGACAACGGTGTCCTCGGACTTTGGGTCCCCCACAGGGAGCTGTGCTGCCCGCTCGGCTAACCGCCGCACGTACTCGTCGTAGTGTGACTCGTGAACGATGTGCCGGTTGATGCTGATACACTCCTGACCCTGGTGTGTGAACGAGCCGAACACGCCCGCGTCGATAGCCCAGTCGATGTCCGCCTCGGCGGTGACGATGTGTGCGTTGTTCCCCCCCAACTCAAGCGACGGGGTGGTGAACTCGGCAACCGCGTTCTGCCCGACGGTTCGACCCACCTCCGAGGAGCCGGTAAAGGAGAGCACCCGTGGCGTCGGGTGTGAGGCGACCGCATCGCCGGTCGTCTCCCCGGTCCCGGTGACGACGTTCAGCAGGCCGTCGGGCAGCCCCGCCTCCTCGAAGGCCCGCGCGATGACTGACCCGCCCAGCAGGGGGGTGTCCTCGGCGGGCTTGAGCACAACGGCGTTGCCGGTCGCGAGCGCCGGCGCAACGACCCGCATCGAGAGATAGAGCGGGAAGTTCCACGGGGTGATCACCCCGACGACACCGACCGGGTTCCGCCGAACCTGTGTCTCCTTGTCCTCGACGAGTGCGGGCTTGTGCTGCCCGCTCATCTCGAAGGCCAACCCCTCACTCCGGTGTGCGATCTTCTGTGCCAGGTCGAGTTCGAACCCGCCTTTCAGCCCCGTTCCGCCACACTCCCGGGCGAAGAGCAGCAGTAACTCCTCGGTGTACGACTCCAGGACGTTCCGGGCGTCCTCGAGCAGCCCCGCGCGGTCGTCCGGCGTGCGCTCGGCCCAGGCGGGCTGGGCGGCTGCCGCGGCCTCGTAGGCCGTATCTACATCAGCGGTCGTCCCTACCGGGGTCTCACCCATCTGCTCCTGCGTCGACGGGTCGACCATCGGGTAGGTGTCCCGGTCGCCGGCAGGCACCCACTCCCCGTCGATGTAGAGTGCGTTCCACCCGGTCTCGGGCGCCAACCCGAGGTCGTCGGGGTCGGTTGTCGGCTGCTCGACCGGAACGTCGGTGACTCCGTCGGTCACTGTATCCTCGGTGCCCATGTGTGTACACCTGTGGTCCTGACCGTCTTCAGTGTGACCCACGAGACTGGGCTGGTCCGTGTGGCCCTCGGCTGCCGTGCCTGGCCGTCGACCCCTATCCTCGGTCCCCGGACGCCCTGGGGGCCGCCGTGGTGACTCCCTCGCACTTTTTATTTCAGCCGTCCGATGTGGCGGGTACAGTGTCTCACATTGACCAGTACACCGCCGTCGGGCTATCGCCGACAGTCTGGGGCGCAGAGACCCGCGACGACATTCAGCACAACCTCGAGCACATCCACGAGGCGATGTCCGGCGCGACGTGGCTCAGCGGCATGGAGCTGCCGGTCAAGCTGGTGGTCATCCCCGAGGGGGCGCTCCAGGGGTTCACCGACGAGATCATGGACATGGACCACACCGCGTACCGCGAGGAGATCGCGGTCGATATCCCAGGCCGGGAGACCGAACAGCTCGGCGAGTACGCAAAGGAGTTCGGGACGTACATTGTCGCCTCGGCAAAGGAAAAGGCCCCGGAGTACCCCGAGAAGTTCTACAACACCGCCTTTATTCTCAGCCCCGACGGGGAGCTGGTCCACAAACACCGCAAACTGACACCCCTGCTCCCGGTCGAGCGCTCGGTCACCCCACACGATGTCTGGGACGACTGGGTGGAGCACCACGGCGCGGAACTTGACGACCTCTTTCCGGTCGCTGACACCGAGATCGGTCGCATCGGTATCTCGCTCGCCATCGAGGGGGCGTACCCGGAGTACGCCCGCGGGCTGGCGATGAACGGCGCCGAGGTCATGTGCCGGATCGCCTGCCCGGAGCCGCTGGTCGCCAGCGGGAGCTGGGAGGTCCAGAACCGTGCCCGTGCTCTCGACAACACGATGTACGTGGTCGCTCCGAACCTCGGCACCTACCACGTCTCCCCCGACGCCGAGACCCCCGTCGACACGTTCGGTGGCGGCTCAATGGTCGTCGATTACACCGGCGACATCGTCGCCGAACACGAGTACGGCGCCGGCTCCTCGTACACGGCCGGTGTGGTCGACATCGAACGACTCCGTGAGCACCGCGTCGAGTCGCCGCTGACCAACTGGCTGAAGGACCTCCGAACGGAGTACTGTCAGGTGATCTACGACCGTGAGTTGTACCCGAAGAACCTCTGGCAGGACCGTCAGCCGGTCGACCACGACACCTACGCCGAGGAGGTCACCGAGTCCCGCATACAGGACATGGTTGACCGGGACATCTGGGTCCGCCCCTCACACCAACGAGACTCCTGACGCCGTCGCCTGCGGGTCGCCACACATCTTTACCGACGAGCGACACACCACCCCGCCGGCGGCGTCGCGTCTCGAGAACCGGGCGAAACCCTCGAACTCGACGGCGAGACTCGCTGTTGCTCAGACCGCGTCGATCTGCTGTCTGTCCGTCGCAGAAAGCGGGCGGCGAGGGATTTGAACCGAGTGGAGACGGTCGCCCTCGCTTCGCTCGGGCACTGCGACTCCCCGGGTTTAAACCCCCTTGCGTTGCTTTTCACTGCTCACTTCGTTCGCAGGAAAAGCGGGCGGCGAGGGATTTGAACCACGCCCACTTCGCTCCCTGCGGTTGCTCGTGGTCTGCTTCAAATCCCCCGGTAGCGAATTTGCTGCTCGCGTATCGCCCGCAGCAAAATGCGGGCGGCGAGGGATTTGAACCACCCGAACGCCTCGCTATCGCTCGGCGTTCTCTACTCCAAATA
>JBLGCN010000120.1:0-6679 GCA_047617405.1 Natronomonas sp. | reverse complement strand
TGTGTCACGACAAGAGCTACCATACGACACAGGGTCGGTCGAGCGGGCGAACGCTATCGCCCGGACCGCCGGCGGGGACATCGCGCGTCGGGTCGGCAACCGCTACCCGGAGAGGGTCGGATTCATCGCCCCTGCGGCCGACGAGCGGGTGACATTTGCGGAGTTCGACGGCCGCGCGAACCGCGCCGCAAACGCCCTTCTGGACGCGGGGCTGGAGCCGGGCGACCGCCTCGCCTTCGTCACCGGCAACAGCCTGCAGTTCCTCGAAGCGTACTTCGGCGCACTGAAGGCCGGCGTGGTGGCCGTGCCGATCAACCCGGAGATCACCCCCGAGGATATCGACTACGAGTTCGGCCACTCGGATGCCGACGCCGTGTTGGTCAACGACGCCTTTTATCCAAAGGTCGAGGGAGTGCTCGACGACCACGGCCTCGACACTCTCGCGACCATCGAATGGGACGGAACCGACACCGGACATCCGACGTTCCGGGCGTTCGTCGACGGCGCGAGCCCGGCCGACCCGGGGGTCGAGATCCACGACGAGGACCTCGCACAGATCATGTACACCTCGGGGACGACCTCCCGGCCGAAGGGGGTACTCCTCTCGCACAAGGCGATCCACGCCGGCTCGGTCAACGCCGCACTCGACAACGACATCGACCGTCACGACGTGGTGAGTGGAGTGATGCCGCTGTTTCACTGTGCCCAGTTGACGATGGTGAAAGGGGCCATGCACGCGTCGGCGACGACGGTGGTCCGGCGCGGGTTCGACCCCGACCAGTTCCTCCGTGACGTCGAGACGGAGGGGCTGACGTGGGTGTTTCTCCTGCCCGCGATGTTCGAGGGGCTGGCGGGCCGGGCGGACATCGACGACCGGGACCTCTCCTCGGTCCGCCGGTGTCTGTACGCCATGACGCCGATCGGCGGCGAGAGCCTCGAACGGTGTATCGAGACGTTCGACGCTGAGTTCGCGCTGGCGTCCGGCCAGACCGAGGCGTACCCGCCCACCTGCGTCTACCACCCGGAGTGGCAACTCCGGAAGGAGGGCAACTACTGGGGCCACGCCGCCGCGAACACGGACATCGCCATCATGGACGACGACGGGACGCTCCTCGACAGGGGGGAGGTCGGCGAGATTGTCTACCGCGGCCCCAACGTGATGGACGGCTACCTGAAAAACGAGGAGGCCACCCGGGAGGCCTTCTCCCACGGCTGGTTCCACTCGGGCGACATGGGGTTTTTCGACGATGACGGCCTGCTGAAGTTCGTCGACCGGAAGAAGGACATGATCAAATCCGGCGGGGAGAACGTCTCCACACAGAAGGTCGAATCGACGCTGCTCGACCATCCGGCCATCGAGGAACTCGCGGTGGTCGGGCTCCCACACGACCGCTGGGGGGAGGCTGTGACCGCCTTCGCCGTCCCCGCCGAGGGCGCCGACGCCGACGCCGAGGACATCCGGGAGTACGCCCGCGAGCGACTGGCCGGGTTCGAGTCGCCAAAGGCCGTCGAGTTCGTCGAGGAGTTCCCGAAAACCGCCACCGGCAAGATCCAGAAACACCAACTCGCACAGGCCAAACAGGGGTACTGGCAGGGCTGAGAGGGCGGCCGACGGCGCCGTCGGAGTCCTCGCGGAAGCGGGTTGCCGGCTCCCAATCCACCTCAACGAGCCCAGAACACGTTTCCATCGCAGTGACGAATTTAGGCTTCGTCACTCGTGTGTGATCACCTGTCGTTTGTCGGTGTGATGTCCTCTCGTAGGCCAGCTACGAGCGTATCCGCCAACTCCGGATTCAACCCCAGTACGAACCGGTCCTGGTTCCGAGCGCACTCGAACAGCCGATGAACACGGCGAAGACGGGGACGAACACCGGACTCCTCGTAGCCAATGCCGCTGGCGGGAAATTTCCCGTTCGTGCGAAGGTGTTCGACGAGTTCCTCACGCGGTTCGGAGGATAGAATACTCCGGAAGTTGAGATGAGAGACGCTCAAGGAGAGAGATTCGAACTGAATCTCCGAGCCCGCGCCCATGGGTCATCGCAAGGGGACCAATTTAAGAGAGCGAATCGAGGTGACGGTACAGCAGCGGTAATCGCCCGACAGCGCCAGGATGGCCTGCGATTGTGGCGGCATATTGTCCTCGTCACAGGCCAAAGCCACAGGAGTGCGAACGGATGAGATGCGCGGTCCGGGATTCGAACCCGGGCAAGTGGCTTGGAAGGCCACTGTCCTAACCAGCTAGACCAACCGCGCCTACCTGGAGGTGGGTGCGCGTCGGCTAAAGGAACTTTCCCTTCGGAGAGCGGTTCACCGGAGACGGAGTGTAGCCGCCACCACACCACGCGGGCGGAGTTCCACCGCGCCGAGGCCGAGACGCCGGGCCGGCGCGCCGGGTGTCGCCTCGGCGCCGAGGACGGCGAGAACCGCGTTACCGACCCGGACCTCGGCGGTCAGCCCGGCGTCGTCCAGTAGGCCGGCAACAGTCGGCAGCCGGTCACGGTCGTTGCGGGCGAGGCGGAGCCCGGCAGTGACCGAGGGCACCTGTACGCGGAGTCGTTCGGCGTGGGTGCTGATAGCCAGCCGGGTCCCGTCGACCGTCACCGAGAGGTTGGCGTCGACGGCGAACCTGGGGGCCTGCCGGGTCAGCCCCCGAACGACCCCGACAAGGTCCGGGTCGGCGTCACTCACGCTCGGTGGTGGCCCGGAGTGTTCCGTCTCTCTCCCGGTGTGCGTGTTCGGTGTCCTTACCGGTCTTGCTCGGAACCGCGGCCTGCGTGTCCTCGAACTGGGAGACGGTCTCCGCGCCACGCTCGGTCAGCCGCCCGTAGGGCCCGGTAGCCAGTTCTGGCCAACTGGTGGTCTCCTCGGTGCGTTCGCCGGGGGTTTCGGTGTCGCTCATGTGCCGGCGTCAACGGTCGATACGGACTTATAGCTGTGCCAAGCGGTTCGCCCGTGATCTGTCATACTCACGACCCCGGGTCGGATATGATGGGGTTGCCGTGATAGCACGCACGCTGGGCGACCAGTTGCGCCGGGAGGGCGGCCCGCTGGCAGAGCGCCCCGAGGAGCGTGTCACCCTGACCGAGGCCCACGAGTTCGCGCGACGCCACCCGTCACACCCCCACAAGCCGGCGCTCGTGTTCAGCGCGGTGCGACACGTCCGGGACCGCCCTCGCACGGACGGGCGGACGACCTGTGAGGGCGCGCCTACAAGGGCGAGTTACAGCGGCGCCGGGCTACCACACATGACCCTCCGGGCGTTACCGTTCGACCGCTTCCCAGGTGTCCGACTCGATGTAGGCGCTGGGGCCCTCGGCGACGCGCAGGCGCCCGTCGGCCCGGGAGACGGTCAGTTCGCCGGCGCCGTCGTCGTCATCGGCCACAGCAGCCTCCGTGTGCCGGTCGGGCCGCCTGTCCGGGTCGGCACCCGTCTCCGGCGAGGCGGACGGCGGGTCGGCGCTCAGCGCGTCCCGTAGCCGGGCGGCCGCGGCGGAGACGCGGTTGGCGAAACGGCTCCAGAGACCGCTGTGTTCCGGCGAATCGGGACCGCTCTCGGCGGAGTCGTACCGCTCGTCGGCGCGCATGTATCTAGTATTAACGGCAGTTGTCAACGCACTAAATGTTTGTGTCAGTCAGTCGAGTTCGACCCGTTCGACGATGTTGTCACTCTCCGCGTGGGTGTTGACAGCGACGATCCGAACCAGGTCTTCGAGCCCGGAGTCCTGGAGTTTGGCCTTCAGGAGAGTGTCGACCTGGTAGACGCCGGCGGCGTTTGTCATCTCGATCTCGACGAGAACCGGGACCCCCTCGCCGGCCGAGAGGGTGACATCCTGGATGGCCTGGCTGGAGACGGTGTTGATCCCGCGCCCGCCGCGCTCGTAGGGGATCCGTGACCGGCCGTGCTCCATATCTAGCGCGTCAGCAACCCTGACCACACCCGCCTCCAGGGTGAGCGGGTCCTCCTCCGTGTGGTGACAGAGGATAGCGTGGAGCACCTCGCCCTTCACCTGGACGGTCGGCGCTGTGTCGTAGAACCCCGGCAGCAGTCGGTCGAGGATGTCGGCGGCGAGCGGGACCGAGTAGTAGGGGTGGTCGTCGCGGTGGACGACGTGACCGATGTCGTGGAGAACGGCCGCGAGGGCGACGATGACCGGTTCGTCGGCCTCATCGAGGTCGTGGTCGGCGGCACCATTAAAGCCGACGCCGTCGGCTTTGAGCAGGCTGTAGAGCGACAGCGCCCGGTTCCGGACGATCCTGATGTGTTCGGTTCCGTGGTCGTTGTACCGCTTGCGTGTGACGGGGTTGACGTTCTGAGCCTCCAGATACGCCTGGATCTCGGGGTCACTGTCGACGGCGGCCATCACCTCCTCCAGTCGCCCGTCGGGAAAAGGGTGCTCGGCATCGGGGTCATACGCCCAGGAGTCGGGCAGGCCCTCACCCGTCTCATCGGTCATACCGGACCGTGACGGTCCGGGGGCAAAAGCTCACGCCTCGCGGGCGGCCTCGAGGACCTCGTCGTACTCCGGCTCGACACCCGGGTCGTCGCTCACCCAGGTGTACGTGACCGTCCCGTCACTGTCGACGACAAACACCGCACGCTTGGCGACATCGTGAACACCCAGCGCCTCGAAGTCCATGGTTATGTCGTAGGCCTCGACGGCCTCCTTGTCGGCGTCACTCACGAGGTCAAACCGCAGGTCGAGTTTGTCGCGAAACTCGTTGAGCGCGAACGGGGAGTCGACGCTGACCCCGTAGACCGACGCGCCGGCGTCCTGGAACTCCGAGAGCCGGTCCTGGAAGGTGCTCATCTCGTGGCTACAGACGCCGGTGAACGCCCCGGGGAAGAAGGCGAGCACGAGCGGCGCCTCGTCCAGGTGGTCATCGAGGGCGAACTCCTCGATGTCGCCTGTGGCAAGCGGTGCGGTAAACGCGGGTGCGGTGTCACCTGTTGAGACCATACCCCTCGGTTGCTCACCGGCTGGCTTTACGGTTATGACTCCGGCCTCGACCCTGGCCCCGAGGTGTCCGGGCGCTGCTCGCAGGCTGACCGGCACACTGCAAAGGCTAAGTGTCCAGATCCACGATGTGGGTGTAATGAATGGTAACACCTTCGGCCGGCTCTTCCAGGTGACGACCTTCGGGGAATCCCACGGGAAGGCAATGGGCTGTACGGTCTCCGGGTGTCCCGCCGGCGTCGAGTTGGACGAGACGGCGGTCCAGGCGGAGTTGGACCGGCGCAAGCCCGGCCAGTCGATGATCACCACCTCCCGCGGGGAACCCGACGAGGTGTCGATCAAGTCCGGCCTGCAGGACGGCCACACCACGGGGACGCCGCTAGGGATGGTGATCCAGAACAAGGACGCCCGCTCGGGCAAGTACGAGCCGTTCGTGACCGCCCCACGTCCATCCCACGGTGACTTTACCTACTCCGCGAAGTTCGGCACCCGCAACTGGGGGGGTGGCGGCCGCTCCTCGGCCCGTGAGACGGTCAACTGGGTGGCCGCAGGTGCGGTCGCAAAGCAGGTCCTCGAGCAGTCCGGACACGACGTACAGGTGAAAGCCCACGTCAACCAGGTGGGTGACATCGAGGCCCCCGAGGTGAGCTTCGAGGAGATGCTCGAACACACCGAGAACAACGAGGTTCGGTGTGCCCACCCCGAGACCGCCGAGGAGATGCGGGACGCGATCGACCAGTACCAGAAGGAGGGGGACTCCATCGGTGGCTCTCTCTACTTCGAGTGTCGCGGTGTACCGCGGGGGCTGGGCGCACCCCGGTTCGACTCCGTGCCGGCACGGCTCGGACAGGCGATGTTCTCGGTGCCGGCGACGACCGGCTTCCAGTTCGGGAGGGGCCGGGAGGCCCGCAGGATGCGGGGCACCGAGCGCAACGAGGACTGGGCCTTCGACGACGGCTCCCGCGAGACGGTCGTCAGCGAGGAGGGCGACCCGGTCCCGGAGGGCAACGACCACGGGGGGCTCCAGGGTGGGATCACCACCGGCGAGCCGATCTACGGTGAGGTGACCTGGCACGCGCCGACCTCGATCCCCTCAACCCAGGAGACCGTCGACTGGGAGACCGGCGAGCGCAAGGAGATCCAGGTCGTCGGCCGTCACGACCCCGTCCTGATGCCGCGTGCTGTCCCGGTCGTGGAGGCGATGCTCCGGCTCACCGTTCTCGACTTCATGCTGCTTGGCGGGCGGATCAACCCCGACCGTCTCGACGACCGGCCCGGGGAGTACAACACCGAGTACCACCCCGAGAGCCCGGTCGAAGACCCCGACGACGCCGACACCAGCGCCGAGACAATCGATGACTGACACCGGCACGGCCGGCGAGGAACCGTGTCACAGACGACAGGGCGACCCGGTGACCAGAGGCGTGAACCCCGTTCTACTGCGTTGCTACGGTGTGCAGGGCCCGAGCCGCGGTAGACCGGCCGACAAGTCTGGTAGGCCCTCTCCCGGCCGGGGCACCCGGTAACGGTGTTTGGGCCGGCGAGACCTCCGGTGCCAGGCTCCGGCCCTGCGAGGGTGTGGGATACGTTCCGACGGAGGCGCCGGCCGTGACTGCCGCCGACTTCCTGGCTCGGGCGGCCGGGGCAGTCGTGATTCGGTCTGTCCGGAGAGCGCAAGCGCCAAGCCGGTCGTGGGCCGATCGGTTGGCATGACAGTTCTTGTC
>JBLGCN010000119.1:0-6706 GCA_047617405.1 Natronomonas sp. | reverse complement strand
TCGACAGTGTCTCTGAGCGACATTGGTCAGGACTGGATTTCGATGACAGTACCTTCGACAGTGGTTGTACCGAGGTCAAGAATAACCGGCGTGTTCTCCTGCAGGGAGCGGCCGTGGAAGGTCAACCCCGAGTCGGTGGTCCGTGTGCGGAGTTCGGCCGTCAGCGAGACATCACGGTTGACCGGGTGTTGGCGGCGGAAGATGTCGCCGCCATCGCTGGTCAGCACGACCGTGGCACTCGTTGCAGTTTTTTCGGTGATGGTCGCGAACGTCGTACCGTCGGTTGTCTCGGCCATTCCCGTCTGGACACTGTTGGCAACCTCCGGCGGGACGTTGTCGAGTTGGAGTCGGACCGTCGTCTCGGTGAGGTCACCCGGTGGGTCCTGACTGCCGACGCGGACAACGTTACCGGAGATGTCGTAGGTGTCAGTCCGTACCGGGACTGTCGACCCGAGCCTGACCGGCGTGCCAGCGAACTCCGGGGTCCGGTCGCGCGTCACCGTCTGTAGCGTCGTGCCGACGATGAGTCGCTTCTGGGCGGGGTTCCCGGTCGGATAGACCTGCACCGAGTCGACGGTAACCACGGGACTCCCCTGGACACGGTATGTGTCGCCGACAGCAATCGAGTCAGCCGCGTTCGTAGAGACAGTCGACTCGATCACCGCGTCCGTCGTCGTGGTATTAATTGTTGCAGTGTCGAGTTGGCTGACCGTCCCACCGAACCCGTATGCGGATGTCCGGAACGGGACCGACTGCCCGACGGTAAGCGGCGTCCCCCCGAACTGACGGTCGCCACTTTCGAGCCGTGTTCTTGCCGAAATACCGAGCGTCGCGGTCACTTGCGAGCCGTCACCCGGATAGAGTTGGAGAGACTCAATCGTTGCGACCTCGGTGTCTGCGAGGGTGTAGGCGTCCCCGACATCGAGTTCCTCGGCGGCGTCGGCTGACACGGTGGCTCTGACCACGAACGCCGTATCGGCTGTCTGGAGCGCCGTGCCGTTTCGGTCAAGCCGGGTGACCGTCCCGGTGACCTCGTAGTCAGGGGTCTGAATCGGAAGGTCACCGCCACGCTGGAGTGCGCGGCCGGTGTACTGGAAGGTCTCGGATTCCGCTGAGACCGACCCCTGTAGTTCCGCGCGGACGATGACCCTGACCTGCCCGTCCGAGCCGGGTGTGTAGTAGACGTCCGTGACCGTCAGATTCCCATCGGCGTCCTCGGCGAGTTGGTCGCCAGCAGAGACCTGGTCGGCGACGAAGTCCGGGTGGGTTCCAAGGTCGACGGTAGCGTACCGGGTTGCCGGCTCTGATGGAGTACCACCAAAGAGCAGTGCGAATCCCGCGACAGCAACCGCTAAGACGAACAGCACGACCAGGGCGTCGATGATGTTGACTGTCCCGAACAGCCGCCCCTCGTCGTCGATGACCGGCATCTTTCGTCCGAGGAGTGTGAGGGGCCTTCGTATAGTAATTGTGTTATGCGTAGCACGGAGCCTGGAGCGGGTCGGTCGGGTCCTCGGCGTTCTGTGAGCACGGTCAGCGGAGTGGGTGGGAACTATATGCCGGCTGGCCGTCAGCCCCGATTGTGACCCGCCCAAGGCGAGTGTTGCTCGCGGCGGTCCTGGTCGGCCTGGTGTTCGGGATGGGCGTCCACTACGACAGCGCCGAGGCGGGGCAGTGGCCGTACCCCGACACCGACCGGCTGGCCGCCGAGTACGACCAGTACGTCGGCGAGCAGGCGCTCCTCTTTGGCACCGTCGAGTCGGTGTCGGAGGGAACGACCCGGCTCAGCGTGGAGTACACAACGGGGTCGTTCTCGTTGACGGTCCGGGAGTTCGACGCGGACGTCGAGCCCGGCGGAGTGGTGCAGGTAGTTGGACGGCTGGAACCCGGCCGGGCGATGACCCCCGAGGCGGTCGCGGTGGTCAACCCCTCGGGGTCCTCGCTCGTCTACAAGTACGGCACCTCGCTGGTCGGGGCGGCGCTGGTGCTCGTGGTCCTCTTCCGGTACGGGCGGGTCGACGGGGGGTCACTGTCACTGGAGGTGCGTGAGGATGGCTGACCTGCTGACCCACGTGCTGGCCGCCTACGTCCTGCTGACCGTGGTCGGCTGGTGGGTCGCGTGGCTAGGGCCGCGGTGGGTTGCCGTCGGAATGGGTGGGGCAGCGATCCCCGACCTCGTGAAAGTCGAGCGGCTGGTCAACGAGAGCGTGATACAGTCGGCGTTCGGGGTGCCATTCGCGTACGACCCCGTCAGCTCGCTGGCCGGCGTGCTGGTTATCGCAGGGATAATTACGCTGTTCTTCGGGCACGCGCGTCGGCGCGTCTACGGGCTACTCGTCACCGGCGGGGGCCTGTCGCTCGTGCTCGACGGGCTCCGGGTGTTCGTCGACGGCTCCGCGGGCTTCTGGCTGTACCCGCTCTGGTGGCGGCCGCCGGCGCCAAGTCTGTACGTGACCGCGGACGCTCGCGTGCTCGTGGTCGCGGCGGTGGTGAGCGGCGGCGTGTTCGTCGTGAACAGATACGCCGCCGCGGCCTGAGCACGCGCAGCCACTCCGCCGAGTGAGCGCTGTGTGCCGGCACCGTCACGGGAAGATGCTCTCGGGCAGGTACGCGGTCACTGTCCAGTTTGGCTCGTCGACGACCTCACTGATCTTCAGGTCCACCGCCGCCGAGCAGAGGATGTACGCCTCGCCGCGGGTCAAGCCCCGGCGGTCGTGGAGGTGGTCAATCATGTGGCGGGTGGCCTTCTTTGTCGCCTCCATCAGGTCGTCGTCGATACCCGTCGTCGCGTACATCGGCTCGTCCTGCCCGGTCGGGGTGAACGGCCCCGCGGTCATGTGTTTGATGTCGGTGTTTCCCCCGACGTCACGCGGCGGGAGCGTGTCGTGTTCACCCTCCGCCCCTGGCGCGACACCCGCGATACCCGGGAAATACCAAGCGGTATCTCGATTCCGTCGACAAAGTGAGCAACCCCGTCCGCCAGGTCCCAGACGTAGTGGACATGCTCGTCGGTATCGCTCAGTTCGTGGTCGACCGTGTAGGTGTTCGACGATATCCTGCTCGAGCGTCGTTCCGCACCGATATGAAAATACGGTCGGCAGGGAACACGCGGGGTGAGAGGCGCTGTCACACGGGCGACGCAGTCGCCACTGGGTGTGCTAATACCCCCATCGTTGTTGTCCTCTCGCGCACCGAAACGGCGTTGAGCGCCGGCGGCGACCGTGTGACGGTGGGTGACGGCGCGACAGCGAGCGACCCTGCGGAGGCGGTGGATTGGGCTGGCCTTTTGTATACGGAGCGTCTTCAGATGGTAGTGACCCAATGACGGCAGACGTACACAGGCCTCCGGGCCTCCCGGTTGTCGGTAGTGTGCACCGCTTGGCGCGGGACCCGCTCAGGTATCTGGCAGGTATCCAGAACGCCTACGGTGGGCAGTATCCCCTGGTCCGGGTCGACCCGCCGGGGAACCGTCCTGTGACGGTCGTCACCGACGCCGAACTAGTCCACGAGGTTCTGGCCGACCGCGACCGGTTCCGCCGGCCACAGGGCTCCGAGCAGGCCCAGCGCCGGGAGGGGTTACTCTCCAGTGACGGCCAACTCTGGGAGGCACAGCGGGAGGTCCTCGAGCCGACATTCGTCGGCGCGCAGTTGGCCGACTACGCCGATATCGCGGGGCAAACCGTCGACGACGTGCTCGCCGACTGGCCGGCGGAGGGGCCGGTCGACCTCTACGAGGAGATGTCGGTCATCACGATGCGGGTGATCACCCAGTCGCTGTTCGACCAGGACACGACCAGAGAGCGGGGACGCCGCGTACGGGAGGCACTGGAGGTGCTCGGCCGGGAGACCGAGTTCGGCATCCTTGACTTCATCGTTCCCGACGCGCTACAGACCGGGCCCAGCGACGACCTCGAGGCGGCAAACGACCTGCTGGATACGGTTGCCGGCGAGTTCGTCGAATATCACCGCCAACAGGCCGACCCGCCCCAGAACATGCTCACGGCGCTGGTCGAGGCAAAGCAGGACCCCGAGGTCACACTCGCCGACGACGAACTCGTTGACGAGGCCGTCCTCTTTATGACCGCAGGCCAGGAGACCACCGCGCTCACCCTCACCTACGCCTTTTACTGGCTGTCCCGGAACCCCGAGGCCCGACAGCGGGTCCGGGAGGAGGCGACCGCCGTCCTCGGCGGTGACCGGCCCGGCTGGGACGACCTGAACGACCTCACCTACATCGAACAGGTGGTCCGGGAGACACTCCGGCTGACGCCGCCGGCCTGGAACATCCCACGGGAGGCGCGCAGGCCGCTCCGGCTGGCCGGGACCGACCTCGACGAGGAGGAACTGTTGATGCTGTCGCCGTACGCCCACCACCGCGACCGGGACGCCTGGGACGACCCCGGGTCGTTCCGGCCCGAGCGCTGGGGCGGGTCCGCCTCCCGGGGCCAGGATTCGTACTTCCCGTTCGGGAGTGGCCCGCGGGTCTGTATCGGCCGGCAGATCGCACTGACCGAGGCACAGTTCACGCTTGCACACGTCCTCCAGCAGTACGACATCGAGACGACGACCGCCGACCTGGACTTTCGGCTCGGCGTGACGATGCGCCCCGACACCGCGCTGGAGACGTCGGTCCGAACGGTGAACTAGCCCATCGAGTATCCCGAGTCGCCGGCGCCGGCTCCGCCGACGTGCCGGGGCCGTGCGTCGTACTGACGGGGCGAGCGAGTCACCAGGACCCTCATAGAAGCCTGAGTCACAGGCTCAGCAGGACGCCTTGGACATCCCGCTCGAGTGTCGGCGAGTGCCACTTCTCGGGTAGGTCTCCGGCGATAGCCGCGGGGTCGTCGCCGTGCTCGTCACGGCCCGCGTCGATCCGGTCGACCCACGTCGGCAACTCGCGGCGGTACGTCTCGAGCAACTCGCTCCCGCCTGTTCCGACGCCGAAGTGTCCGTAGAGGATGCGGTCGGGCGCCAGCGGCCGAAGCCGGTCGAGTGTCTCCAGACTGTCCGCCAGGTCGAAACTCGGCGGCGGTGTCGACGGGATTGGGTGGCCGTCGAAGTGCTCCCCGCAGGCGTCGGCGGCGTAGAGCGTGCCGTCGTCCTCGTCGAAGCAGACGAAGTGGTGGGGTGCGTGGCCGGGGGCGTCGTAGATATCCAGGCTGCGGTCCCCGAGGTCGAGTGTCTCGCCGCCGGAGACGGTCCGGACGCGCCCCTCCGGGAGGAGCTTCGGCTGGCCGAACGGGTCCTCGGCCCCCTGGGCCTTCGAGACACTCCGCATGAGGCGGTCGAGACGGTCGGCGTCGGTCAGATAGCCGGCGCCACGCTCGTGAACCACCACCTCCGCGTTCGGGCAGTGTTGTGCGAGATGGCCGGCCCCGCCGGCGTGGTCCAGGTGGAGGTGGGTGACGACAATATACGCGACCGCCTCGGGGTTGACCCCGAGCGTGGCCATCGCCTCGGTCACCTGCTTGTAGCTGTTCGCGCCGCCGGTATCGACCAGGGCCGGACGGTCGGCGTCGACGACGAAGCTCGCGAGTGCACCCGACCTGCCGAACAGTTGGTGGTCGACCACGTACGCGCCGGGCGCGCCGGTGACGGCTATCGGGTCCGCGTCCATGCGATGGGGTGGGGATTGTGCGGCTTCAATCCCCCGATACCCGCGATGTGTGATATGTGGTTTTGCCCGACCGCGCTCTCGCCGGTCCTGCCGTCAGTCTAGCCGGTCGGCGAGCGCGCCGCCGAGTGCGCCGAGGCCGGCACTCAGCGCGACGAGAACCGCAAGGAGGACACCGCCGCCGAGGCCGCCGATGAGCAGTCCGGCGTTCAGTTCGCCGACCGCGCTCGCACCGACGACGACACCGACCGCACCCGCAGCCAGGACACCGACAGCGGGGACGAGACCGACCAGCCCCGCGAGCGCACCCGCCCGGCTGCTGCTCCGGGCCGGCGGCTCGAGATACCCGGCGACACCGCCGCCGACGAGCCCGGAGAGCGGGGCGACCGGGACCAGCGCCGCCGCCGCGGCCCCGTAGACCGCGTGTGCCCAGACCGTGCCGGGTCTCCCCTCCACCTGCGTCGCCTCCCGGCGCGTCCTGCGCCGCGAGAGCACGAACCCGACCCCGCCGGCGACGAGGACCAGCCCGCTGGCGACGATGCCGATGAACAGCCACTCAAGCGCCGGGAGTGTGGCGGTCACCAGCTCACGCTCTGTGAGTCCGAGGTCGAGGACCGGCACGTCGGTGAGACCGGATTCGAGTTCGCCACGGTCAAGCACCCAGTAGGCGACGCCGCCGCCAATCGCCATCCCGGTCCCGACGAGCGCGGCAAAGAGCCCGACCACCCAGTCGACGACGCCGGGTACCTCCGTTCCGGTGTGTCCTGTTCGACCAGCGTCCGTCGTGTTCGAGCGTTCCGTCGTCATTACAACTCCTCGTTGGTCACCCTGGCTTCTATACCCCGGCACACTGTTACAGGAGGCGCAACGGTGAAACCGGTGACAGGTTCCGAGGAGGCTGCTGTCGGACCGGACCCGGTTCTGGTCACCGGCTACCGTGGGCGTGTCTCAGTCGCGACACTGGAGGGACTCGGCGACTCGAACGACCGGGCCGCGGGGTACGCCCTGTCCGCTCACACTGTACTGGTAGCCCGCACACGACCACTGGACGACCCTGGTCGTCCCAAACCGGTTGTACGTCGCGTTCTGCCC
>JBLGCN010000118.1:0-6732 GCA_047617405.1 Natronomonas sp. | reverse complement strand
AAAACGAGTTTCAAATACTGAGACCTGTACCCCAGTAGCTCAGATGAAACTGGTATGCCAAGCCACTGGCTGTAGTGTGTCGGCTCTCGGCACCTCCTCGGGCGCAGGGAGACGGGGTCAGGCCGCCTCACACCGGCAGACACGCACGCTCCGGACGCTGCCGGTGTCGCGGAGCGACAGCGGCTGGTTGGCGCCGGCCCGTGACCGAACGATTCAATTATCTGTAATGGGATAGTACTTCATGGCCGAGATTCGTCCGTCCCCCGAACATAGACGTCTCCTCTCTCTGTCGGCAGAACTCACCCGGGCCGAAACGCTCGATGCTGTCATTACCCATACGGCGGCGCTCTCGGAGGCGGTGTTCGCTCAGCCGGCTGTGAGCCTCCTCGGGTACGACCCGGAGGCCGACACTGTCACCACGCTCGGGTCGCCGAGCACGGCTTCGGCACAGGCTGACGGGGCACCCGACCAGCTCCCGGAGTCGACCCTTGACCGGCTCGGCGAACGCGGGGACACACCATCCGACGACACCCTCGCGGTGACAGTCGACACCGACCCACTGGGGTCACACGAGGCGGCGGCGCTCGTTCCCGTCGGCCGCAACCGGGTACTTCACATCGGTGTGACAGACCCGGACGAACTCGACGAGACGGGGGTGGCCACCGTCGAGGAGGTCGCGGCAAACGTCGAAACGGCACTGGCCCGTGTCGACCGACAGCAGTCAGTGAGCGCGGCAGACCCGGCCCGGGGTGACGCGGCCGCGCTCCGCCGGCTGAACGAACTCACGGTCGGTGCCGGGGAGTTTGACCGGACTATCGACCAACTGCTATCACTCGGGTGTGAGCACTTCGGTCTCGAGACGGGGATCCTCGCACGCGTCGACGGCGACGACTACGAGGTGGAGGCCGTCGTCGACGCGACCGGGACCCACGAACCGGGTGCGGTCTACGACCTCGGCGAGACGATGTGCCAGGCGACACTCGCCGGGGAGACAGCCGGGTCACTGGCGTTTGCCGACGTGGCGGAGACCGAACACGAGAGTCACCCGGCAGCCGAGGGGGTTCGCGCGTACATCGCAGCGCCGGTCACCGTCGACGGCGCGACGTACGGGACGGTCAACTTCTCGATGCGGCGACCGCGTCCGGAGCCGTTCCGCCCGGAGGAGGCGGAGTTCGTCACGCTCATCGCACAGTGGGTCGGCACGGAGGTCAGACGCCGCCAGCGAAGCGAGGAACTACAACGGTACGAGACGATCCTCGAGGCCGTCGGTGACCCGGTGTACGCGCTGGACACCGAGGGGCGGTTCAGCTTCGTCAACGAGGCGGCAAAGCGGGAGTTCGGCTACGGGACAGAGATTATCGGCGAGCGGCCGTCGGTCGCCATGGACGACGCCGACGTCGAACAGGTCCGCGCGCAGGTCGAGGAGCTGGTCGCCACCGGCGAGCGGTCGACGACCGCGGAGTTCGAACTCGAAACGGCCGATGGCGGTCGGAAGACGGTCGAGAACCGGCTCGCGCTGATCGGTGACGACGAGTTCCGCGGGACGGCCGGCGTGCTTCGGGATATCACCGAGCGAAACGAGCGACGCCGCCAGTTGGAGTCGTTCCGGCAGGCAATCGAGTCGGCGCGGGACGGGGTTGCGGTCCTTGACGACGAGGCGTACACGTACATCGACCAGTCTCACGTCGACATGTACGGCTTCGAGAGCAAGGCACAACTGCTGGGGAAGACGTGGCGGGAACTGTACGACGAGAGGGAGGTCGAGCGGCTGGAGCAGGAGGCGTTCCCGGCGCTTGAGGAGCAGGGGTACTGGCGCGGGATGGTGACGGGCAGCCGCCCGGACGGCTCGACGTTTCCTGCCGAACTCTCCCTGACGCTCATCGAGGACGGTCGGCTCGTCTGTACCGTCCGCGACGAGACCGAGCGGAGAGCGCGCGAGCGTGAACTCGAACTGAACGAGCGGGCAATGGACGAGGCAACCGTCAGCATCCAGATCACCGACCCGTCACAGCCGGAGAACCCGTTGGTCTACGTCAACGACGGGTTCGAGCGGCTGACCGGCTACACCCGCGAGGAGGCGCTCGGTCGCAACCCCCGGTTTCTCCAGGGCGAGGACACCGACCCCGAGAAGCTGACACAGTTGCGTGAGGCCGTCGCCACGGAGGAACCGGTCTCGGTCGAACTCCGAAACGAGCGAAAGGACGGGACCCCCTACTGGGCCCGGCTCTCGCTCACACCGGTCACCGACGAGAGCGGTGCCGTGCAACACTACATCGGCATCCAGCAGGATGTCACCGAGCGAAAAACACGGGAGCAACAGACGGAGGCAACGGTCGAGGTCCTCGAACGCGTCTACGAGGTGACGACCGACCCGGCCCTGTCCTTCGAGGAGAAGGTCGACGGGCTACTGGCGGCCGGCAACGAGTATCTCGACCTCCCGTTGGCGTTTTTGACGCAGATCGAGTCCGGCGACAGCCACGCAGCGGGGACACAGACAATCCTCGAGGCACGGGGTGCTCACGACCTTCTCCAGCCGGGGGAGTCGTGCCCACTCCCGCAGTCCTACTGTCGGAAAACGATCGAGGACAGCGCCCTCACCGCTATCACCGAGGCCGCCGCGGAGGGGTGGGCGGGTGACCCGGCCTACAACACCTTTGGGCTGGAGACGTACATCGCGGGCGCCGTCGACGCCGGCGGGGACACCTACGGGACGCTGTGTTTCGCCGCGAGGGAGCCACGGACAACCGAGTTCAGCGAGACCGAGCGGTCGTTTGTCAACCTCCTCCGGCGCTGGGTCGGCTACGAACTCGACCGCCGGACAACCCGCGAGGAACTCCGGCAGGAGCGCGAGCGACTCGAACTGACGCTGTCGGGGACCGACACCGGGCTGGCCGAGTGGGATATCAGGACCGACGCCGTGGAGTGGAACGACACGCTCACCGAGCTGCTGGGGCTGGATGTCGACTCTCGGGCGGCGTTCGAGGCGGCAGTCCACCCCGACGACCGGGAACAGGTTCGGGCGGAGCTACGGACGGCAGTGGAGACCGGCGAACCCTGGGTCAGCGAGTTCCGGGTGACCGACGGCGACGGGGCTGTCCGGTGGGTCGGAGTACGGGGGGTCCCGACCTACGACGACGAGGGGGAGCCGGTCCGGCTGCTCGCGACCGCGACGGACATCACCGACCGAAAACGGGCGGAGCGCGAGCGCGAGGAAAACGAGCGCCGGTATCGGAGTCTCGCGGAGAACATCCCGAACGGCGGTGTGCTCACCTTCGACGCGGCCCTCGAATACCGTCTGGCGGCAGGCGAACTCCTGTCGGAGTTCGGGCTCGAGGCGTTGGACTTCTCCGGGCAGGCGGTCGGGACGGTATTTCCCGACGCCGACATGCGGGAGGAGCTGGTGCCACGGTTCCGGGCGGCGCTCGAGGGTGAACGCACAGACCGCCGGGTCGAACTCAGGGGCCGAACGCTCCGGGTCCACATCGTCCCGATGGGCGACGGTGACGGTGAACCGGCCGAGACCCGCGGACTGCTGCTCGCACAGGATGTGACCGAGAGGGCACGCCGCGAGCGTGAGCTGTCCGAGGAGCGCGAGCGGTTCCGTCTGCTGACCGAGAGTGTCGAGGAGTACGCCTTCCTTGTCGTCGACGAGGACGGGGCGATTCGGACGTGGAACGAGGGCGCCGAGACCGTGTTCGGCTACGACGCCGAGACGGCACTCGGCATGCCGATGGCCGAACTCCACCCGGAGGCCGACCGTGGGTCAGGGCTCCCCGACCGGCTGCTCCAGCAGGCCCGGGTCGCCGGCGAGAGCGGCCACGAGGGGTACCGTGTCCGTGCCGACGGCTCGGAGTTCTACGCCGACGTCCGGCACGCGCCCCTGGAGGCCGACGACGGGACGTTCCGCGGGTACGCGATGATCGTGCGTGATATGACCGACCGACGGCGCCAGCAGCGCCGGACCGAACGGTTCGTCGAGGAGTCCGACGACGTGGTGACGATTGTCGATACGGACGGGACAGTCACGTACGCGAGTGGGTCGGCCAGCCGCGTCCTCGGCCACGACCCTGCGGACCTCGTCGGCGAGAACCTCTTCGACTACATCCACCCGGAGGGTCGGGAGGACGCGATGGAGACCTTCTTCGCCAGTGCACGGGACCCCGACGCCGAGGCCCACGCCGAATGCCGGATCAGGTCGGGAACCGGCGAGTGGCTCAACGTCGAGGGACAGTGCCGGAACATGCTCGAGGACGACGCCATCGACGGGATGCTCCTGTATCTCCGTGACGTGACCGAACAGAAGGAACGCGCCCGGCGGTTCGAGGGGATCTTCAACCAGACCTTCCAGTTCACGGGGCTGCTGGAGCCGGACGGCACGGTCCTCGAGGTGAACGACGCCGCACTCGAGTTCGGCGGTATCGAGCGTGACGCGCTCGTCGGGGAGCCGTTTTTCGACGCCTCGTGGTGGACCCACTCGGAGGACGTACAGACCGAGGCCCGGGAGGCTATCGAGCGGGCCGCGAGCGGCGAGTTCGTCCGCTACGAGACTGAGGTACGCGGCGGTACTGGTCTCGCGACGATCGACTTCTCGGTGAAACCGGTGACCGACGAGGACGGCGAGGTGTCCCTGCTCATCGCGGAGGGTCGTGACATCACGGCGCGCCAGCAACACAGACAGCACCTAGAGGTCATGCAGCGTGTGATGCGCCACAACATGCGAAACGACCTGACCAAGGTGCGTGGCTGGGCCCAGGTGATGTGTGAGGAGACAGACCCCGACAAGCGAGCCGAACAGTTCGAGACCCTCGAAGGGACCCTGGACAAGTGGAAGTCGATGACCGAGCGGATGGGTGAGCTACGGCAGATACTCGAGTTACAGCAGGAACAACAGCCCCGAATGGAGGCGGGGTCACTGGTCGACGATGCCGTTGCGCCGCTCCGTGCGGAATACACCGACGCGACTATCCTGACCGACGTCTCCGGCGACGGGGCGGCGGTGCCGGCGACACTGCTCGATGTGGTTCGTGAGCTGGTGACAAACGCCGCGGAGGCCACCGGAGACGCCACAATCGAGGTCGACCTCTCCCGCCCGGAGGGCGGCTGGGTCGAGGTCTGGGTGAGCGACGACGGCCCGGGGATGCCGGAGATGGAGGCGGACGTGCTCGAAACCGGGGAGGAGACGCCGCTGAATCACGGGCAAGGGCTCGGCCTGTGGATGGTTCGGATGGTCGTCATGCAGGTCGGCGGCGAGGTGTCGGTCGAGTCGTCGGCCGACGGGACGGACGTGTGTCTGCGGCTGCCGACCCGGCGGACGCCCGAGGCAGGCACACCGACAACAGCAGGATGACGGCCGAACAGTCGGCCCCGGCCAGGGTCCTCGTCGTCGAGGACGACCGTGACCTTGCGGACCTGTACACCGAGTGGCTCGCGGACACCTACACCGTCGAGACGGCATACAACGGGACCGACGCCCTCGAACAGGTAGACGAGACGGTGGACGTGGTTCTGTTGGACCGGATGATGCCCGGGCTCTCCGGGGGTGAGGTCCTCGAGGCGGTCCGGGACGCCGAGGCCGACCCCCGGGTCGTGATGGTGTCGGCGGTCACCCCCGACCTCGATATCGTTCAGATGGGCTTTGACGCGTACCTGGAGAAGCCGGTCGACGCAACCACACTCCACGAGACGGTCGACCGGATGTTGACCCGCGCCGAGTACGACCAGAGACTCCAGGAACTGTTCTCGCTGATCGAGCGACAGAATACGCTTGAGGCGGTGAAACGGGCCGAGGAACTCGAGACCAGCGAGGAGTACCGCGCACTCACCGAGCGACTCGAATCGACACAGGCGGCTGTCGAGTCGCTGCTGGGGGACCTCCCGGAGCAGGACTTTCGGGTCGCCGTCGAGCGCCTCCAGCGGACCGCCGCCGAACGAGCCGGGGAGCGGCGGTACGAGTCACTCACCGAGGACGTCCTCGACAGCGCCCGGGAGGCAACGGTCGTGGTCGACGCCGACGGGTCGGTCGTGTGGGCAAACGAGGCGACCGAGCGCCTGCTCGGTCTCGACCGGGGGGAGGCCCGTGGCCGGGAGTACGCGAGTGTCGCCGCGGACCACCTGGCGGATATCGACGCCGGCGAGGAGTCGCTCGCGTCACTGATACGGGCCGGGCTGGCGAGTCGCGGGGAGGAGGTCGAGACCACCGTACACGTCCCCGGTGACGGGGCACAGCCGGAGCGGTGGCTGGAGTACTGGAGTGCGCCGGTCGAGACCGGGCTGTACGCCGGCGGCCGGATCGAACACTATCACGAGGTCACCGGGCGACACAGACGCGAACAGTATCTCCGGACACTGCACCGCGCAACGCGGGAGCTGATGACCGCCGAGGCCGAGGCGGAGGTCACCACCCACGCGGTCACGACCGCGACGGCCGACCTCGACTTTCCGTACGCGGCGGTATTTACCAGAGACCGGGGCACCGGGGACCTCGTCCCGGCGGCCCGCGAGACGGCCGACATGGAGACGAACCCGACGCTGCCGACGCTCTCCGGCGGTACCGGCCCGGTGTGGACAGCCTTCGCCGACCGGACAGCCCGTCTGGCGGCCGAGACGTACCGCGAGCACAACGGGCCGGGCGGATGGCTCGACGACACGTTCGACGACTGGCTGCTCTGTTCGCTCGGCCAGCAGGGTGTCTTTCTCGTGGCGACGACAGACGGGCGTCGGCTCTCGACCACG
>JBLGCN010000117.1:0-6756 GCA_047617405.1 Natronomonas sp. | reverse complement strand
ACCGCACTGTCATCGCACCCGTGTGGGTGTACTCGGGCGGGGATTGGGCACGCGACGACACTTGCCGGCCGAGTGGTTTTAGCCTGCCGCTAGATGGCGTACTCGGACTCACGGAGCTGGACGTAGGCGCCGTCGGCAAAGCGGGCCTTGTTCTTCCGGTATTTCCGGACCATCCGGATACCACTCAGCCCCGACCGTAACAGGCTGAGGAGGCTGTACTCCCCACGGTTGAGCATCGTGTCGGCGGTTTTGAACGCCCGGTCCCAGTCCCCGGGGCCGTATGGCTCGACGATGTCGGCAAGCGTGACGTTCCGGAGGACCTCCTCGCCGAGCGCCCCCTGCCAGGTGTCGTTGTACCGGTCGAGGTCACCCTCGGCGGCCAGTCGGCCGGCGATCTGTCCCGTCCGGACGGCGACGTGGTCCCCGCCCTCGTGGAAGGCCGAGGTTGCGCCCATCGCCCCCCCGACAACGGCGATATTTGCGCCCGCCGGCGACTCGATGGGCTGGGTCGAGGAGATCGGGTAGGTCTCGGTTCCGTCGCGTTTGCCCCGGTCCTCTACCAGCGGGAAGTCCTCGAGGTCGTAGCCAGGGTACTCGCGGGCCAACAGGCGTCGGAGATACTCCGACCCGCCCGGGATGGTGTCGTCGTCCTCGCGGAGCAGTCCCCAGTTCGAGGGGTCGAACCCGTCGATATCGAGCCCGATCGGCATCGTCAGCCCGACGCGGGCGACCCTGTCGTCGTTGGGAAAGACCCAGGGGTAGGCGGTGTGCCCGGGCATATACCCCCACCAGAACTTCAGCCGGTCGGGCTCGAACAGCTCGGCGGGCAGCCGCCTGTGTTCCTGGTAGGCGATGTGGTTGACATCCGTCGAGGGCATCCGCTCGCCGAGTGTGGTGTCCAGGAACTGGTTCAGCGCCGGCCCGGTGACCGTCCGCTGGGGGCCGTCGGCGAGTATCAGCGCCCCGGCCTCGACGGTCCCGCCGTCGGCGAGTTCGAGCCTGTGTGTCGGCCCACCCGACCCCGAGCGGTCGGAGTCGACGCCGGTGACGCTGTCGCCGACCCGGTAGGCCGCGCCGGCGGCCTCGGCCTCCTCGCGGAGCCAGTCGTCGAAGCCGGCCCGGTCGAAGGCAAAGCCGAACTCGGGGTAGGAGGAATCCAGCCCCGTGTCCTCGATGGTGAGTGTCTCTGTCGGCCCGATGAAATCCGCCCCGTCGAGTGTCCGGAGCACGACCTCATCGGGGACCGCCGCGGGCAGGTCCATCAGGTCGACCCAGTAGTCGAGCATCCCGGCGGCGTCCGTCGAGTCGGGCCCGAGCCCCTCCCGGTCGGCCCGGGGCACCCCCTTCTCGACGACGAGCGTGTTCGCGCCGGCCGCGGCAGCAGCCCAGGCGGCGGACGTGCCCGCGGGCCCACCCCCGACAATGGCGACATCGACGCGTTCCATACCAGTATACGGCGCTGTCGGGTCTTAAACCTCCTGTCATCGGGCGAGTGTGGCGCCCTCAGATGTAGCCGTTCTCCAGCAGGAGTTCCCCGTTCAGCAACGAGGCGCCGGCGGCGCCACGGAGTGTATTGTGCGCGAGACAGTTGAACTGGAGGCCCCCCTCCGTCGGCTTGAGCCCGCCGGCGGCGATTGCCATCCCGTTCTCGCGGCCCCGGTCCAGCCGGGGCTGGGGCCGTTTGGGGTCCTCGAAGACGTGGACGAGCCGGTCGGGCGAACTGTGCAGGTCGAGTGTCGGGTACGACCGCATCGCCTCGGCGGCTGCGTCGGGTGTCGCCTCGGCGACGGTGTCGGTCCAGACGTTCTCCAGGTGCCCATCGAGCGTCGGGATCCGGTTACAGGAGGCGTCGACCCGGGCGTCGAGCCACTCCACCGCGGCACCGTCGAACGTGCCCAGCAGCTTGCGGGACTCGGTCTCCATCTTTGCCTCCTCCCCGCCGATGTGGGGGATCGCGTTGTCGATGATCTCCATCGAGGTGACCCCGGAGTAGCCGGCCCCGGAGACGGCCTGCAGGGTCGAGACGGTGACCCGCTCCAGTCCGAAGGCCTCCTTCAGGGCCGCGAGCGGCGGGACCATCGTGATCGTCGAGCAGTTGGGGTTTTTAACGAGCGCGCCGTCCCAGCCCCGGCGGTCACGCTGGACCTCGATGAGGTCGATATGGTCGGCGTTCACCTCGGGGATCGTCAGCGGGACGTCCTCGTCGGCCCGGCCGTTCGAGGAGTTCGAGGAGACCACGTACCCCGCCTCACAGAAGGCCGGCTCGACGGCTTCGCCGACGCTTGAGGGCAGCGAGGAGAACACCAGCGAGACGTCGTCGGGGACCGCCTCGGGCGCCGTCTCGCCGACCTCCATGTCGGCCACGCGCTCGGGAATCGGCGCGGAGATACGCCACTTTGCCGCCTCCCGGTAGGTGCTGCCGGTGCTGTCCTCGCTGGCGGTCAGTGCGACCACCTCGAACTCCGGATGCGGGTCGAGCAGTTGGATGAGCCGCTGGCCGACCGCCCCCGTCGCACCGATGATACCGACTCGCGTTGTCATACCCTCCCGTAGCGGATAGCCGGGTCAAAACAGTTTGGAAAGAACCACGACGGCCGGGTGCGAGGACGACCGCGGCCTGCCGGCCCGGCGCCCGCTCATACTGCCGGCTGTAAGTCTGTAAGGAATTTCGCGACCCCGGGGTCGCGGATATCTTCAAACAGTCACAGCCAGCAGTATCAGGCCTCGGCGGCCTGGCCGCTCTGCTTGCTGGTGACGTAGCCGGCGACCCGGTTGCGGACGCCCTTTGACTCGATGTTAGTCAACTCTTCGACGACGTCCTTGTTATGCTCGAAGTCGGGGCCGAACGCGTCCGGGTATCGCTCCATCAGGAGATTCGCGGTCTTCTTGACGTAGGCGGGCTTGATAGCCATGTGCTTCACGTAGCCGGCTGGCCGTCTAAAAGGATTCGACTCGGGTGAGCGCCGGCCCGTGACAGGGGTGACGCCGCCGTCACCACTCGACGAGTTCGCGCAGCCGGACAAGCGCCGCCTGCTCCCGTGGCCCACCACAGCGCTCAATCACCGTGACAAAGTAGTCCAACCGCTCGCGCAGTGTGTCGGTGTCGTAGGCCTCGACGTCGAGCCGCGAGGCCGCAACCGTCGCTTCGACGACCGCGCTGTACCCACGGTCTGTTGTCGGCACGGTCTCCCGTTCGACGGCTGACTCCTCGGGGTGGAGGTGCCAGTCGACCCACCCGGTGCCGCCCTTGACCCCCTCGTCGACCCGCTCGACACCCACCCGGACCCAGGCGTCGGCGCTGTCGAGGACCGGCTCGCTCTCCTCCCGGACGGCGAGGGCGGCATCCGTGAAGTCGACCGGGTCGCGGGTGAACTGGATGTACCCCTCGCCACGCTCGGTGAAGTTGCGCCAGGTCCGCGTCCGGCCCCAGGTGCGCGCGCGGACCGGGTCGGCCGCGTCCGCCTCGGCGTGCAGCCCCAGCGCCGCGACGTTCCAGCGCTCGTTCGGGCCACGTGTCGTCACGACCGACTCGGTGACACCACCGAGGGTGACCGGCCAGGACACGTCAGACCACCAGCCCACGCTCGAGGGCGATAAACAGCCCGCCGGCGACGAGGTCGGCCGTCGTCCCGGGGTTGATCCCTCGCTCGACCAACTCGTCGGCCAGTTCCTCGGGTGTCTCCTCGCCGTCACGGGCGGCTCGTGCGCGCCGGCGGACCGCCTCGGCGGTCTCGCGGTCGTGGGTCGTCACGACGAAGGTGTCGACCTCACTGGCCAGTGCGGCGAGGTACGCGTCGGCGGCGCGGTCGGTCACCGGGCCCGACCCCTCCTCCACCCGGTCGGCGGTCCGGAAGGCCCGCTCGAACCCCTCGGTGTACTCGCGGGCAATCCCGTCCCTCGGCGCGCTCTCGGCCATCACGTCCGCGAGCGTCAGCCCGCGCTCGCGCAACGCCGGCGCGGCGTCCTCACCCTGCCGGACGTCGGGCAGCGCCAGCTCCTCCGGGGGGTCCTCGACCGCGACATCGACGTGTTCGAACGCCTGATAAAAGCCAACGGCGTCCTCGACGCCCGTCGCGTCGACGACCGCCCGGGCGCCCTCGGCGGTCAGGTCACCGGCGGCGGCCGCCCGGACCAGCGGCACGAGCAACAGGACCGCGCCGAACTGGGTGTTCCCGCCGGTCTGGTGGCGCATCCCCGCGACCGCCCGCTCGAAGGCGTCGCCGACCGGCGCACCCGCCGCCGCGCGGTCGAGCCCCGCTCTGGCCCCCACCGCGCCGGCCACGAACTGCTCGAACCGGAGGTCGTCGTGGTTGCGGTGGCGGTCGACGTTGCCCGGCTTGGGGGTACTGGAGACCTCCAGGAGCAGTGCGAGCTGTGCGTTCTCGGCGGTCGAACGGCCCCTGACGGTGTCGGTCATAGACCCGCCTCCTCCCCTCCCCGGCGGACTCGCGGGTGGACCTCCAGGCTCGGGCGCTCACCGAAGTCCGTGACGGCCTGTCGGACCCGTGAGAGCACGTCCGGCCTGTCGCTGGCTCGGCCGATACTGACCGCGTCCGCGCCGTACCGGAGGTACTCCTCGACACTCGCCCGGCCACGGACGCCGTTGTTCGCGACCACCGCCGTGTCGGCTCCGACAGCCGCCACGACGTCCGCGACGACCGGCTCGGAGTCCATCGCATCGACGTGTATCAGGTCCGCGCCGGCCGCCGCCGCCTGCCGACAGACCGCCGGCAGGGCCACCCCCTCGACCTCGGTCCGGAGCTTCACGCTCGTCGTCGCGCCGGCCTCGCGTGCCGCGCGGACCTGCTCGCAGAGGCGGTCGGGGTTCCGCAACAGCCCGTGACCCGCCCCGGCCGCACACATCTCCTCCTGACGGCAGTGGGCGTTGACCTCGAGGACGGCGCCGTGGTCGCGACAGACCGCCGCGACCGCCCGGACCGGGTCGGTCGTCCCACTCCGGACGTTTATTCCGGGTCGGAGGTCGGCGTCGGCGAGTGCCTCGAACTGGTCGTCGACGAACGCCACCGGGTCGGCCGGGAGAAACTCGGAACGGTCCCGGTCGACCATCTCGCGGGCGGCCGCCCGGGTCGCCTCGTCCAGCGCGATCCCCCCGAGAAAGGCACAGCCGACGGCGTCCTCGGCCGCCCGGGCCCACGCCGCGTCGGCCTCCCCGGAGAGACTCGCCAGCGCGACCGGCGGGTCGAAGGGCACGGTCATCCCGCCACCTCCAGGGCCTCCCTGACGGCCCTGGCCACGCGGGTGGCGTCCGTCTCGGTGTCGAGCGTCGTGTCGGTCCGGACCACCGGCCGGTCGAGGCCGGTCCCGTCGTCGGAGTCGAGCACGAAGGCGTCGGCAAATGGGTAGGCCTCCGCGACGCCGGCTGTCGAGGGCTCGTAGCCGACCCCCGCCATCAGGTCCGCGGCCGGCCCCGAGAACACCCTGTCCTCGACAAACGGGGAGACGGCGACGACTGTCGTCTCCGCCAGCGCCTCGGGGACCCCCGAGACGGCGAGCAGCGGGCCAACACTCGTCACCGGGTTCGAGGGGCCGACCACGACCGGGTCGGACAGCGCGTCCAGCACTGCGTCGGTTGCCTGCGCACGCTCGGCGCCGCGGAACTCGACCGCCTCGACGGTCGGCTCGCCCTCGCGGGCGACCCAGAACTCCTGAAAGTGCATGAGCCCCTGTGGGGTGTCGACGAGCGTCGCCACCGGGTCGTCGCTCATCGGCAGCAGCTCCCAGGGGACGTCGTAGGCGTCGGCGAGGGTTCGCGTCACCGCGGTGAGCGACTCCCCCTCGTCGAGGAGGCCGGTCCGGGTGATGTGGACCGCCCGGTCCCGGTCGCCGATGTACATGAACTCCGCGACACCCGAAAACCGCCGCCAGCGGGCGATCTCCCGGCCGGCGGTCTGGGCCTCCGAGGGGAGATACCGCGGCCCGGCCTCTACACCGGCCGCCTCGGCCAACTCCGCCAGACGGGCGTGGGTCTCACCGCCGTCGTCGTCGATCCCCCACCAGGTCTCCCGGTCGAGCACGTCACCGCCGAGAAAGAGCACGGTATCCAGGTCCGGACAGACCAGGTGACCGGCGATCTCGATGTCGTCGCCGGTGTTCGCCACGACCGTGGTCTCCCCGGGGTCGAAGACGGGGCCGGCGCCGGAGAGCAGCTTGGGTGTCCCGGTCCCGCCGGAGAGAAACGTCACCATACTGTTCATGCGGTTCTGCCGGGGCATAAACCGTCTGCTCCCGGGCCACACGACGGAGGCTTTTACCGGCGGACCACCCAACAGCACACAATGACGACGATCAAGGACAGCGTCCACGACCACATCGCGGTCGAGGGCGTGGCCCGGGACCTGCTGGAGACCCCGCCCGTCCAGCGGCTCCGGCACATCAGACAGCTGGGGACTGTTGTCCTGGTCTACCCCTCCGCCAACCACACCCGCTTTGAGCACAGCCTCGGTGTCTATCACCTCGCCGACCGCGCGCTCGACCATCTCGGGGTCGAGGGCCGCCAGGCCGAGCGTGTGCGTGCTGCCGCCCTCCTGCACGATGTCGGCCACGCCCCGTACAGCCACAACATCGAGGCGCTCATTCACCGTCACACCGGGAAGTACCACGACGACGTCGAGGGGCTCGTCGGGGAGGGTGCGGTCGCCCGGGTCCTCGCCGACCACGGCCTCAATCCCGACCGGATCGCGGGGCTCATCGCCGGTGACGGGCAGTTCGGCCAGCTGGTCTCCGGCGAACTCGACG
>JBLGCN010000116.1:0-6759 GCA_047617405.1 Natronomonas sp. | reverse complement strand
GTCCTGGGGAACGCCCTGGCGAACGCGATGAGTGAGGACGAATTCTCCGACGCCGGCCGTGTTGGCAAGCGGATGCGCGAACTCGCCGAGGACGCCGAGCGCAAGTTGTAGTCAGTACTCCCGCTCGATGAGGTAGTCCGCGACGGAGTCGAGCAGGTCGCTTGCCCTGTTGTCCGGGAGCGCGTTGAGGTGATTTTTTCCACTCCGGACGAGCCCGCGGGCTTGCTGGCGGGCGAACTCGATACTGCCGGCCGCTTCGAGCCGGTCGAGTGCGTTGTCAATCTCCGCCTCGGTCACCGACTCCACCGACTCCGCGTTGACCAGGGTGTCGACGTCGACACCCTGGTTGCGGGCGTGGACGGTAATGAGGGTCTGTTTGCCCTCGACGAGGTCGCTCCCGCGCTGTTTGCCGAGCGTGTCGGTCGGTGTCGTCAGGTCGAGCAGGTCGTCCTGGATCTGGAAGGCACGCCCGATGTCGAGGCCGTAGCTGTGAAGCGGCTCGACAGCGTCGTCGTGCCCGAGGATGACCGCCGGAATCGAGGCGGCGGCGGCGTACAGCACCGCCGTCTTCAGTTCGACCATCCGCAGATACTCGTCGGGGGTGACCGCCCCCCTCGCCTCGAAGTCGATATCCATCGACTGTCCCTCGCAGATCTCGGTGCAGGTGGTCGCGAGCTCGGAGAGTGCCCGGACCGACCGCTCGGCTGACGCCCCCGTCCTCAGCATATTCTCGAAGGCCTTCGAGTAGAGGGTGTCACCCGCGAGGATGGCCGTCGAGAGGTCGAACTCCTGGTGGACCGCCGGCACCCCGCGGCGGACACTGTCGTCGTCCATGATATCGTCGTGGATCAGTGTAAACGACTGGATGATCTCCACGCTGACCGCCGCCCGCATGACATCCACCTCACCCTCGGTGGCAGGAAAGGAGCGGTAGTCTGTCGAGAGCGGGGGGACGTCCGCGAGCGACTCGGCCGCAAGCAACAGCACCGTTGGCCGGAGCCGCTTGCCGCCGGCCCGCAGGAGGTAGCGGGAGGCCTCGTAGAGCCGTTCGGGCTCGACGAGCGGCAGGTCCTCGTCGATGGCGTCGTTAATCCGCTCCCGACGGCTGGTGACCGCCCGCTCGACCGCCTGCTGCCCCGCCATCTACTCCTCGACGAGGGTGATCATGTTGCCGTTTCGTGTGACGTGTAGGTCACGGCCAAGCTGGTAGCCCTGGTTCTCCGCGAGGTCGACGTAGGGGGCAAAGCCGCTCATACTCTGGTGAGCGGGGACTACGTGCTGGGGCTGGAGGGTGTCGAGCATCTCGTAGTGCCCCTCCCGGTTGAGGTGTCCCGAGACGTGGATATCGTCGTAGATCCGGGCGCCCTGCATCCCGAGCAGGCGCTCGGACTGGTAGCGCTGGCCCTCGTTCGTCGGCTCGGGGATGACCCGCGCCGAGAACAGAACCTTGTCGCCGTCGTCGAGTTCGTAGGGGGTCTCCCCCCGGCCCATCCGGGTCAACATCGCGCGCGGCTCACCCTGGTGGCCGGTCACGATGGGCAGGAAGTTCTCCTTGCCCTCGTTCATGACCCGTTTGAACGTCCGGTCGACGGAGTTACGGTGGCCGTACATCCCCAGGTCGTCCGGGAAGTCGACGAAGTCGAGCCGTTCGGCGGTGCCGGAGTACTTCTCCATCGACCGACCCAGGAGGACGGGCTGGCGGCCGATGTCGTTCGCGAACTCGACGAGACTCTTTACCCGGGCGATATGCGAGGAGAACGTCGTGGCGACGATTCCACCGTCGTAGTCCTCGATACTGTACATAACATCTTTGAGATGGCTGCGGGCGACGGATTCGCTCGGGGTGCGACCCTTGTTGCCCGCGTTCGTGCAGTCCTCGATGTAACAGAGAACACCGCCGTCCTCCTGGGCGATCTGCCGGAACCGGTCCATGTCGATCGGGTCGCCGATCACCGGCGAGTGGTCCATCCGCTTGTCCAGCCCGTAGACGACCGAGCCCTCGGGCGTGTGCAAGACGGGATTGATCGCGTCGATGATCGAGTGAGTGACGTTGACGAACTCGAGTTCGTTGTCGTCGCCGATCCGCATCGTCCCACCGGCCTCCATCTTCACGAGGTCGTTCTGGACGCCAAACTTCTCCTCACCCTGGATCTGCTGTTTGACCAACTCGATAGTGTAGGGTGTCGCCACGATCGGCGCGTCATACCGGTGGGCCAGCTTCGAGATGGCGCCGATATGGTCGAGGTGACCGTGGGTCGGCACGATTGCCTTCACGTCCCCTTCCAAGTCCGACATGATCCGGTCGTCTGGGATCGCACCCATGTCGATCAGGTCAAGCGAGTGCATCCGCTCGGTCTCGACGTTGTCGTGGATCAGGACCTTCGAGAGGTTCAGACCCATGTCGAAGACAACGACGTCGTCGCCCGCACGTACCGCAGTCATCTGCCGCCCGACCGCCTCGTAACCGCCGATTGTCGCGATTTCGATCTCCATTGTATCACTCCGAGATGCCGTCCTGGCGGCCCGCCGGCAGGAGCGTCCCCGGAACCGGTCAACACCTGTCTCTCGGGTAACCGTCGGCCTCGCGTGGTCCCGGGCACACCGTGTGGGCACGAACCCCCGTGGGGTCGGTGCCGCGTGCGCCCGCCGGCCGTCACACCGCCCTCGGACGGCCTGGCACTCGGTTACTCTATCTTATAACGGGCGAGGGTAAAAGCTGTGGGGTCGGCCGTGCCGGCGGTGTTGCTCTCCGGCGTTCCGTCGCTCATTCCGGCTCATTGGGGTCTGCTAGCGGGTCTGACACCGCTGTCGACCCTGCCGGCTCAACCCCGGCCTCCTCGGCGCGCTCCTCCTCTGTCGTCCCGGTGTCGGACTCCTCCCCGGTATCATCCCCAAACCAGTCTGACCGCTCGGTCACGGTCCCGCCCTCGGACTCAGTGTCGGTCACACCCCTCTGGCCGGATTGCCCCCCGTCGCCGGTGGAACCAAAGGCGATCTCCTCCGGGGATGGCTCGGGTGGCCGGTCTGCCGCCTCGGCCCCCTCGCCGCTGCCATCGCCGGGGTCGGGTTCACCACTCCCGTCGACCGGGACCGTGTCACTCGTCTCTACGTCCACCGGTTCCGTCTCCAAGTCATCGGGTGACATCCACTCGCCGTCACCCCCGTCCGCGTCTGCCACTCCGGGCACGGCATCCCCCTGGTCCGGGTGGTCCGGGGTCGCCGCCAGCCGGTTGTGGGTGTCAGCGGCCTCTGGCGCCTCCCCCGTCACGGGTTCGGAACCGCTTCCGGGTGGCCCGGTGTCAGCAGCCGGCGCTGTGGCCGTCCGGTCGGTTCCGTCCGCGGACGCACCCGCGCCGAGAGAGGCCTCATCAGGACCCGCCGCCCGCCCGGAGTCCGGGCCGGAGCCTGGCGCTGCCGCGCCACCGGCACGGCCGGTGTCGCCGGTAGGTGTCGCCCCGTCGGCGGTCGCCACGGCGCTCTCGACCCCTCTGGCGACCCCGTCGGCGACGAGATTATGTAGGGTGGCGAACAGCCCCGTGCCGAGCACACAGACCCCCACTAACCCGAGCGCCGAGCCCGCGACAAGCGTCGCGGGTGACTCCACGGACGCCCCGCCGAGGACGACATCGATGACGGTCGGCCAGGCGAGACTGTAGCCAGCGCCGAGCAGACCACCGCCAACCGCGGCCACGGCAAGCACGTACGCGAACAGCCTGGCGCCGTACGCGGTGCTCCGAACAGTTCGAACAGCTGTCATACTCTCGATTGCACGAACGTAATAAAAGGGCTTTTGGCCACGACCGTGGCGGGCGCCCTGTGGGAGTTATCCGCCACGGACCTCCGTCCCCGGGGCCTCGCCCGCGAGAAAGGGCGCTATCCCCCCGGGTCCAAAGACGTATGCGGGCGCCGACAGGTCGAGTAGCGTGCGGACCTTGCCCGCCATCCCACCGGTGACGTCGGTGCCGTCACTGCCACCCAGCGTCTCAGCGACATCCGCCCAGCGGTCGACCCGGTCGATGACCGCGCCGTCCGCGTCAAGGACGCCGGGTACCGCACTGCAGAGACCGACACGGTCGGCGTCGAGCGAGCGCGCCAGCGAGGTGACGATCTCGTCGCCGCTGAGGACGGTCGCGCCGGCCCCCGCCTGGACCACCGGGTCCGCGTGGACTACCGGGAGAAAGCCCTCACCGAGCATCCGCTCGACGGTGCCGGCCGGGAGTGACAGCTCCCCGCCCCCGTCGCGGGAGGCGGCGGAGAGCGTGTCGACCGGCAGGGCCGGAACCCCCCGGTCGTGGAGTGCGTCGACGACCGCGTTACTCAGGTCGGTCATGGCGCTGTGGACATCGGTCACCGCGGCGGCGTCGTCTGTCCCGTCGGTGTCGGTGACACCGTGCGCGTCGGCTCGCGGGTGGGCGAAGCTCCCGCCGCCGTGGACGAGGACGAGTTCCTCGCTCGCGTCCGCGACGGCGTCGGCGGCCGCGCCGAGCCCCTCCTCGTCGAGAGCCCCCTCACGGGTCTTGTCGGTGATGACGCTCCCACCGAGTTTGAGGACCGTCGTCATCCGCAGCCCCCCGGCTCCCCGTCCTCGGTGCGGACACCGTCGGCGTCGAGTTCGGCCCGGAACGAACGCTCGCAGCCGGGTGTGTAGTCAAGAGCGGCTGCTGTCTCCGCCGTCTCGTCCAGCGCGACGATACAGCCGCCGCCGCCGGCACCGGTGAGTTTCGCCCCGAGCGCGCCGGCGTTCCGCGCCGCCCACACCATCGCGTCCAGCGACCGTGAGGAGACGCCAAGCGCCGACAGCAGCCCGTGGTTGAAGTTCATCAGCCGGCCAACCTCCGGGACATCCCCCTCTGACAGTGCCCGCTCGCCGCTCCGGACGATGTCACCGATAGCGCCGACGGTGTCGGCCGCGAAGTCGTAGGAACTCCGTAGGTCCCGGACGTCCGCGACGAGCGCGCCGGTGTCACCCGCACCGCCGTCGTAACCGATGACGAAGGGGAGTTCGGGCGCATCGATGACCCGGCAGTCCTCGCCCTCGACGCGGACCGCCCCGCCCATTGTCGAGCAGAACGTGTCGGCCCGGGACGCCTGGCCGTCCTGGACCGTGTGTTCGACGCGGTAGGCCCGGTCTGCCAGCTCCTCGCGGGAAAGCTCGACACCGAGTTCCCGGGTGGCGGCGTCGATGGCCGCGACGGCGACTGCCGCCGACGACCCCAGGCCTGCCCCCAGGGGAATGGCGCTCTCGATAGTGATCTCGAAGCCCGCCCCGGGTGCGTCGGCCGCATCGCGGGCCTGTTCGACCGCCTCGTTGACGTAGCCCATCGCCGCCTCGACCAGCGAGTCCGAGACATCGACATCCGGCCGGCCCGTGGCGTCCCCGCTGTACTCGACGGTAAATCCGTCGAGTGTGAGGTCTGTGGTGTGCACACTGAGCCCCTCCGCCCGCCGCTCGGCGGTGACGCTGGCGCGCTGCTCGATGGCACACGGGACCGCGGGCTCGCCGTAGACAACCGCGTGCTCGCCAAACAGGTACACCTTCCCCGGGGCGCTCGAGGTGACCATGCCCCACCCTGTGTGCGCCGGCAAATACCGGTGTCGGTTAGAGCCGTCCACACGCGGCGGCGCCGAGCCCCGAGGTGGTCCCGAACGGAACAGCGGGGACGAGCAACGCCACGGACACGACGACACCGGCGACGGAACCGAGCCGGAGCCCATCGGTCCTGAGATAACCCGCGACGGGCCCGCCGAGGACGTTACGCCGGGTCCTGCCCACACCGCCGCCTCTCCGGCCCACTGAACGTCTCCTGTGGCCGTCACGTACCGTAAATGACAGCGGAGAACAGTCCGCGCGGAAGGAGGGCGGCTCAGATCTCGGACTCGAAGTCCTCGAGGGCGTAGGCGGGTTCGGCACCGCGGCGGTCGAGTGTCTCGTTGGCCAACAGCCAGTAGACGACCGAGAGCGCCTTTCGTCCCTTGTTGTTCGTGGGCACCACGAGGTCCACATTCGAGGTGGTGTTGTTCGAGTCACACATCGCGATCACCGGAATACCGACCGTGATCGCCTCCTTGACGGCCTGCGAGTCGCCGATCGGGTCTGTGACAACGACAACGTCGGGTTCGATGTAGCCGTCGTACTTCGGGTTGGTGAGCGTCCCCGGGATGAACCGTCCCGTTCGGGCGCGGGCGCCAACGGCCTCCGCGAACTTCTCGGCCGGGAACCGGCCGTACTGCCGCGAGGAGGCCACGAGGATCTGCTCGGGGTCGTAGTTCGCCAGGAAATCCGCCGCGGTCCGGATCCGGGTGTCGGTCATCGACACGTCCAACACGTACAGCCCGTCGGTCCGGACACGGTGGATGAACCGCTCCATATCCTGTGTCTTCTGCTGGGTGCCGATGTGGACCCCGGCACCCAGGTAGTCGTCGACGGGGATCAACAGGTCAGCCTCCCGCTCCTCGCCAGGCATCACGTTCTCGTCGAGGGTCGGGCCCGCGTCGTCGTCCGCGTCGTCAGTCGCTGTTTCGGCCCCGGCGCCCGGGGTGGGCTGTGCTATCTCGGCCTCGGCGTCGTCAGCTGTCTCGGGCGCCGCCTCCTCGGCGGGCTCACCGTCGACACCGGACTCTGCTGTTTCGAGGCCCTCGTCGTCGTTGCCGCTCATGTGTTGTGTTCAATCCGAATAAGTTCGTTCAGTTTCGCTGTGCGCTCGCCGCCGACCGCACCCGCCTTTATATAGGGGGCGTCGGTCGCCACCGCCAGGTGGG
>JBLGCN010000115.1:0-6836 GCA_047617405.1 Natronomonas sp. | reverse complement strand
CATCAGTCAAGCAGGCGCTGGACCCGGCTGACCGCCCGGCGTTTGACCCCGCCCGCAGCCTGCCGGAAGCTGATGTAGAAGGGGGTCCGCCGCCCCTCGACGGTGGTCCGGCCCTCGCGGACCGCAGCAAGGATAGCGTCGGCGCTCCGCTCGTCGGCGTCGAGGTGGGTGACCGCCTGCCCGACCATCTCGGCGATGTGGGCGTCACTGCCGGCGGTCATCGGGAGCCCCCGCCGACGGGCGAACCGCTCGGCCTGTCGGTTGGCCCGGCCGGTCAACAGCCGGGAGTTGTAGATCTCGATGGCGTCGGCGGCCGCGAGGGCGTCCTCGGAGATGTTTGCGAGGACACCGCTACGGGAGGTCTGGAAGGGGTGTGGGACAACGGCCACGCCACCGAGGTCGCGAATCCGGTCGAGTGTCTCCGCGAAGGATAGCCCCTCGGGGACCAGGTCGCGCACACCCAGCGCGAGGACGTGGCCGGCGGCGCTGGTGACCTCCATCCCCGGGATCCCGACGAGGCCGTACTCCGGGGCCAGGTCGGCGGCCGCCAGACTCGCCTCGATGGCGTCGTGGTCGGTGACCGCGAGGCCGTCGAGGCCGACAGTTCGGGCCCGCTCGAGCAGCCGCTCGACGGGGTCGCGGCCGTCGTACGAGGCCTCGGAGTGGGCGTGCAGTTCGACGGAGAGCACACCTGTACTTACATCGGGAATTAAAAAAAGGTTCCCGGGTCGGTGGGGGGACACATATAAAGAGTCTCGCCACCCTGGGGCAGCGAGTATCGTCACGACGGGACAGCCGGCAGTGTGAGTCGGCCGGCAGGTCAGCATGGTACGGGCCGCCGCCGGGATGTCACAGACCGCCTCGACCCGGGGCAGCTTTAGGCCTCGGGGTGGCTCCGAGACGCCGCCAGGGACAGGCCCGGGTAGCCGGCCGGTGACGAATAATCGGTTTTATCAGGGGCGACCGTCGGAGACACAGATATGGACGGAGAGAGCGGCTACACGCGGCGGGGGTTACTGCGGGCCACCAGCGGGGCGACCGCGGCGGTCGCCGTCGCCTCGGCGGCCGGGACGGCTGCCGCACAGACCGACTTCGACGGCTGGCTCTCCGACGTGGGCAACTACGACGGGACGGTCGTCGACGCGACCGGTCAGGAGGCGGTGACCGTGGAGGTCGGCGTCCAGGCCAACGACGGTGCGCTCGGGTTCAGCCCCGCGGCCGTCCAGGTCGACCCCGGGACGACAGTCGCCTGGGAGTGGACCGGCGAGGGTGGCCGGCACAACGTGGTCGACGAGGCCGGGGGCTTCGAGAGCGAACTCGTCGGCGACGAGGGTGCCACATACGAGCAGAACTTCGAGACCGAGGGGGTAGTGAGATACTACTGTGCCATGTACCGGGACGCCGGAATGAAAGGCGTCGTGGTCGTCGGCGGCCTCTCCGGTGCCGGCGGCGACGGTGACGGGGCCAGCGGGGGCAACGAGAGTGGTAACGGCGACGGTGGCGAGGGTAGCGAGGGCGCCGAAGGCGGGGACGCCGGCCCGGACAACTCCGCGAACCAGACCGCGCTCCGGACGATGGTCGCGATGCTCGTACTCGGGATACTCTCGCCGCTGCTGTTTCTCCTCCTGTTGCGCCGGCGCCAGCGCGACGAGTCCGACCAGCGGAAACGGTACCCGCGGTAGCGGTGTTGCACCCTGTGGCCCGGGTCCGGCGCGCGACCGGGCCGCCCAGCCTATCAGAGCGACATCGCTCGCGGGGAGAACTGGACACCACGGGTCACAGACTCCGGACTGTCATCACACACCGCCCCCTGGTCGGTCAACGGGCGACACACCGGCCGAAACGAGGCCCGCGACCGAAACCCGGACTGTGGGGCGCGGACTGAAGGGCTAAGTCCGTGGCGACCACAGCAGAGGTATGAAGGTCTATACCGGCCGCGGTGACGAGGGGATGACTGACCTGCGAAACATGGACCGCGTCTCGAAGGCCAGCGGGCGCATCGAGGCCTACGGCACCGTCGACGAACTCAACGCGCTGGTCGGAACGGTCCGGCCGACCGGCCACGACGATGTCGACACACAGTTGCGCGAGGTCCAGAACCACCTCCACATCGTCCAGGCCGACTTCGCCAACCCGGAACCCGACGAGGACGACCCTGCTGTCCGCGAGGAGCACGTCGACCAGCTCGAGGCGTGGATCGACGGCTACGACGACGAACTCGACCCGCTCGAGTCGTTCATCCTCCCCAGCGGCGCGGACCCCGGGGCTAGCCTGCATCACGCCCGAGCCGTGGCCCGCCGCGCCGAACGCCGCGCCGTGTCCTTTGCCTCCGAGGAGGCCGCTGTCAACGCGACCGCCATCGTCTACCTCAACCGCCTCTCGGACGTGCTGTTCACGCTCGCACGCGTCGTCAACATGCGTGAGGGGGTCCGCGAGGAGAATCCCGAGTACTGAACCCGCCCTTGCCGTCGTCCCGGCCGGGGAGTTGCTGTGCGGGGCGGTAGCCCACTCCCCACAAGGGCTATATTTGTCCTTTCTGTACAGACAGGTATGAACAAGTACTTCGAGGACACCCGATACTATCTCAGGCGTGCCGGCGAGACGGCGAAAAAAGGTATTAGCGAGGAACTCGGCCCGCTCCAGGACCGGGTCGCGGAGTTGACCGGCGGGGAGGAGGAACCGGAGCCGGGCCGGCTTGAGGAGCTAAAGACGGACCTGAAGCAGTTGCAGGGTCGTGCCGAGGGCGAGGCGGCACAGGCCATCGGAGACGCACGCGAGCGACTCGGGCGAAGTGACGCCGAAGATAATTCTTAAGTCCGGCCCCGCGATAACCAGGGGTAGTCGGGCCGGTGATCTAGTCCGGTTATGATACCTCCTTCACACGGAGGAAGCCGGCGGTTCGAATCCGCCCCGGCCCACTACGATTCTGTAACGAACGCGAGAAGCGAAGCGTGCCGCCGGGTGCGATCTGAACCCGGGAAGACGCGCGTAGCGAGGCGAATACGTCTTGACACGGCCGCGATGAGCGATGTCGTGCAACCCGAGAACGGAAGCCAACCGGACAGCTGTGCGCGTGACCACGGGGTTGTAATCATGAGCGTCCAGATTAGGCACGTTATCGTGACCGCTTCGAGACATCGAGTTCCTGTGCTGCGGCGAGCAAGAGCCAGTCAGCTGCCGGGTATCAGTACGCTGTAATGTCCTGCAGCTCATACGAGTCGGCATTTTCGGCGGATGCCGCCAACGCCTCGTATCGCCAGCTCTGCCCGTCTTCTAGCCCAGAGGTGTTAGCAAGCGCGTCTGCGACCTTTGCTCCGGAGCTATCAAGAACGGACCAGGTGAGTTGAACGTACTCGTAGCTTCCGCCGCTCTCATTACGCGCTGTGCCTCGTATATACAGCGAGCCGATACTGTCCGCCTCGGCCTCAACGTCGTCCTCTAGAACCATCCCTGTTGATTCATGATAGGCGAACGCATCTGCGTACGATTCACCCCCACTACCGCCGTCGCTATCGCCGCCACTACTGCCGCCGTTGTCGCCCCCATCACCGCCGACACTGCCCCCCGCGTCGGTTCCACCGTCATCCTGTGGCCCTGCCGCTGCGCCGATACCGGCCAACCCAACGACCGCGTAGCCGGAGCTGACCAGAACCTTTCGCCGGGTTGTGCTCTCGTCGCTGATGCCGGGGAGCCTCTCTAAATAACCCATGGTAATATTGTCTCGCGACATGGTATAAACGTAGGGGCGCGCCTATCATATATGATAATACGTGTTTGCTGATTATCTATCATGGCGTAGACTTTCTCTCCAGGGCGGCGCGACCCGAACTCGCACGCGGGCACGGGAGCAAAGCACAGTCTCATCGGGCAACGAGCGCCCGACCCCTACGGGATTTTCCGCTCCGGGGTCAAGCAAACAGGGAACACCGCCCTACAAGAGCGGCCTCGACACGTATCTTACTCCGGCTTACGCTTTGCTCGAGGTAACGATTTCGTAATAGGTCTGTTTCCGGAGGTCTGTCGGGCCAGCAGGGTCGGCGGCGTCGCTGTCGGCCGAGTGTGACATGTAACACGCCGGTGTATGTAGTAACAGGCTGTTCGGGGCGGGGCCCGGGGAGCGAGCGGCAGGTTCAGTGCCGAGTGTGAGTCCCGGCCCTCGCGTCGGTCGTGTACGCCCCCGACAACCCGACGGAGGCGTTATATACTGATAGGCCGACAAAACAGGTATGACTGCAGATGTTCGCGGTGCGTTTCGGGGAGCGGTGGGCGCGCTTCTGTGGGTTGCCGGAACGGCGCTCGTCGCGCCGCTCGTCGGTGGGGTCCCGGTGGTCGGGGTGGCACAGTTCGTCATCGAGGCCAGTCCGGGCGCGGTCTCGACGACCGCGATAGAGATACTCGGGAAGGGTGCACAGCCGGCGCTGGTCGCGGGGCTTGGCGTCACTGCGCTCGCGGCCGGCGCCGCCCTCGGCGCGTACTCCTCGCGGGTGCCCGACACGCTCGGGCGCCCGGCGGTGCTGATAGTCACGGCACTCGCCGGGACGGCGGCGGTAGTCGCGACGGTTGCCGGCCCCTCACTGGGGTTTGCCACGGCGGTGTTGCTCGGGGCGCTGCCCGTCGTGGTCTATGTGCTGGCACTCACCGGGGCGGTATCCTTCGGTGCGCCGGGGGCTGGCGGCGACCGTCGGCCCTTCCTCGGGAGCCTGGGGGCGGCGGTGCTTGGGCTGGTCAGCGTCGGGGCCGTCTCCGGCGCACAGGCCGTCCTGTCGTCGGGGACGGGTGGAGGCGGGGACACCACGACCGAGCCACTGCCCGAACTCGACGACGACCCGCAGGCGGCAAAGGAGGCCGGAACGACCGACGGGGCCGGGGCAGGGGCAACAGTGACCGCGACCCCGGAGGTGAGACGTGTGGAGCGGGACGGGCAGGTCACGGTCTCGACGGCCGAGACCGACGCCGGCGCTGGCTTCGACTTCGAGGGGATGCCACAGCCGGTGACGCCACTTGGCTCGCACTACGTGGTGGACAAGACGATCGACGACCCGGATATCGACGACGAGGACTGGTCGCTGTCGGTCGGGGGGGCTGCCGGCGAGTCATACGACCTGAGTTTCGGGGACCTGCTCGAGCACCCCGAGAGCACCAGCCAGGTGGTGACGATGGTCTGTATCTCGAATCAGGTCGGGGATGACCTGATCAGCACGGGCCGGTGGCGGGGTGTCCCGCTGCGGGCGCTCGTCGAGCAGGCCGCGCCCGAGAACGGGGTCGTGGACATCGTCACGAAGTCGGCGGACGGCTACACCGAGGCCGTCCCCTGGGCGTACGTCCGCGACCACCCGGAGGTGCTCGTCGCCTACGGGCTGAACGGCCGGACCCTCGCGACGGAACACGGCGCCCCCGCGCGGCTGCTGGTCCCTGGCCGGTACGGGATGCGGTCGACAAAGTGGCTGACAGATATCGAACTCAGCGCGAGCGACCACGAGGCCTACTGGGAGGAACGGGGCTGGGACGAGGAGGCGGTGGTCAACACCCTCTCGTATCTCCGGGCGGTGCAGCGCCGCGGCGACCGGGTGGCCGTCGGCGGCGTTGCCTACGCCGGGCTCCGCGGGGTCGACCGGGTCGAGGTGAGCGTCGACGGCGGCGACACCTGGCTTGACGCCACCCTCGAGGACCGCCCCGGAGAGTTCACCTGGCACCGCTGGCGTGCGGTGACCGGACAGCCATCGGGCGAGTTGACCGTCCAGACTCGGGCGACTGACGGGACCGGCGAGGTCCAGACAAAGGTCCCCAGCCGGCCACACCCGGCAGGGTCGACCGGCTGGCACCGCAAGACGCTCGAACTCTGAGCCGTTCTGCCCGGGGCTGCGGACACAGGAGTCGGGCTGCATCCCCGGGATATGTAGGGTCGGACACGTGGGCGCCGCCCTGAATCATGGGTTTTGCCCGGTCAGTCGAGCCGACCGCCGCGACCCACAAGGGGATTAGGGTCGTGAAACAACTGTCATACCCGGTTGTAAGCGGCACATGGCGACACGAGAGAGCCCGTCGCCGGCCCCGTACAGGTGTGGCTGCGGGGAGACCTTCGAGTCGACCGACAGGCTGTTACAACACGCCCGGGAGGACCACGGGCCGTTCGTCGGATAGCCGGGTGCGGGGTGGCGGCTCAGGTGGCCGGGAACAGCCGGAGCCAGCCGCGCAGGCACGGCTCGCTACACCAGTAAAACCGCGCCCGGGTGCCGGCCGTGCGGTCCAGTACCGTTGCTTTGAGGTGCCACTCGTCGTCGTAACAGTGCCCCGAACAGCCCGGGCAGTCCCGGACCGTCGTGGAGTCAGGGTCCCGCCCGACCGAGACGGCCTCGAGATACTGGCCGCCGCCGAGTTCGAGCGGGGTTGCGAGTCTCATCCGAGCAGTGTCTCCGCCACCGCGAGCGCCGAGGACTCGGGGCCACGGACGACCACCGCCGTGGTCACGTCCTCGTCGGTCCAGTAGGCCGCCGCACCCCCCTGGGCGCTGGCGACGGTTACCGACCGGCCGGCGACCTCCTGTGTCTCACCCTCGTCGGGGACGCGGTCGGCGGTCGTCACGGCGACGTACGCGGTCCCGTACTCGGTGTCGTAGGCCGTCGTGGCCGTGGTCTCACCCTCGTAGCTCGCGACGACTGCCTCCTCGAAGTCGTAGCTGTCACGCAGGTCCGGCAGGGCGAGGGTGGTCGCGGACTGTGCCGACTCGAAGGCGTCGTAGGTCTCGCGGTCAGCGTCCGGAACCTCCCTGCCGCCGTCGGTTGGCGGCCGGTAGGTGCTCTCGTGGATGCTCGCGTTGAACGTGGTGTTGCTGAACC
>JBLGCN010000114.1:0-6860 GCA_047617405.1 Natronomonas sp. | reverse complement strand
AGTCTTTATTTCTCCAAGACATTTGTCGGCACATGACAGTCAGGGCCGCAACGGCGGACGATGTTGAGGTGATTAAGCAGGTGGCTCGGCGCTCCTGGGAGACGGACTACCCGGACATCCTAACCCGCGAGACGGTCGAGGCGGGGATTGGTGACTGGTACGCGCTCGACAGCCTGACTACGGCGCTGGCGCGTGAGCGGACGTCGCTGCTGGTTGCGGAGCCTGAAAGCTCGGTCGTCGGGTTCGTCCACGCGGTCAGGCAGGCGGCCACCGGTGTCGGCTTTGTTTTACGGTTGTACGTCGACCCCGACCACCGGCGGGAGGGGGTCGGTGCTGCGCTACTCGACGCGGTGGCCGAGGCGCTGAGCGGGGACGGTCTTGAGCGCATTGACGCGGCCGTGCTGTCGGCCAACGGACTCGGACGCACCTTTTATGAGTCCTTCGGGTTCGAACTCGCAGACGAGGCCGAGACGCGCATCGGCGGGGAGTCCTACCCCGAATGCCGGTACAGCCTGTCGGCCGACGCGCTCGTAGGGTACACCTGACGGACCCGGTCAGTGTATCCTGTCTGCCCTTGCTGTTAGCCGAGTACAGGAGGGAGCAGCCCGACCCGAAACCTGTGGGGCACCCTGTGTGTCACACACACGGAACGGCTCGGCGGGTGCGCCAGCGCCAGGTATCCTCGCTGACGCAGCTCGGGAGATTACTGTGACCGTTACCCCGCCTGTGAACGATACCGGTCCTCGCAGCAGCCTCTCCCCGTGCCCCACAGCGGCACGTCGGGTTCTGCGTGCTCCGCCTGATACCACTCTGCGAGTGACTGTTGCCGCTCCTGGCGCCGCTCAACGCCCTGTCAGCCCACACCGGTATCGGTTGAGAGTGTTTCTTCGACGCCACCGAGCGACCCGACGCGTCTCTCTGCCTGTTCGACGAACTACCCGGCCATCGTGCACGATAGCGGTGTGATACGCAGGTCGATGTGGACGTGCCGGTCAGAGACCCTGGCCGACTCCAGTAGCCCCATCTCACCAACACTGGTATGCGTACCGTGGGCTTCACTATACGGGTTGACGGCACTGTCGAGTCGGTCCCGGACTGCCAGCACCGGCCGGACGCGCGGTGGGTCTCTGGCACGCGCCGCGTGACTGAGCAGCACACTTATTCCGTGTGGTTACATCGGTTCGCCCACGATGCGCGACTACGACTGCCTCGACGTGACCGAGGGCGACGACGTCCTCGAGGTCGCAATAGACCGCCCGGACAGCCTCAATGCAGTCAACGCCGCCCTCCACGAGGAGCTCTCGCAGGTGTTTCGCGACGCCTACCACGCCGACGCGCGTGTGGTTGTCCTGACGGGCAACGGCAAGGCGTTCTCGGCGGGCGGCGACGTGGGCTGGATGCGAGAGAGCATCGAAAACCCCGAAACGTTCCGGGAGACGATGCGGGAGGGCGAGACCATCATCAAGGATATCACCGACCTGGAGAAGCCGCTCGTCGCGAAGGTGAACGGCGACGCGACCGGACTCGGCGCGACACTCGCCCTCTTTGCCGACATCACCGTGATGGCCGAGAGCGCCCGTATCGGCGACCCTCACGTGAGCGTGGGGCTGGTCGCGGGCGACGGCGGCGCCGTCATCTGGCCGCTGCTGACGAGCATGCACACCGCAAAGGAGATGTTGATGACCGGTGACCTCGTCGACGCCGCGGAGGCCGAGCGGATGGGACTAGCCAACTACGCCGTCCCCGAGGGCGAACTCGACGCGAAGGTCGAGGAACTGACCGGGAAGCTCGCCAACGGCCCCCAGGCGGCCATCCGCTACACGAAGAAGGCGCTGAACAGTTGGGTCGAACTCGGCAACGACCTCGCGCTCCAGCGGGGGCTCTCCCTGGAGGCCGTCTCCCAGCAACACCCCGACCACGACGAGGCCGTCGACGCCTTTCTCAATGAGCGCCGCCCGGAGTTCCCCAGCGCCAGTGACGATGACGACTGACCGGGCCCCTGGCCGGTCGCCCCGGCCTGTGTGGCAGGACCACCTCCGGCCGCGCCATCGAACCGACGCGACCGGCGCCGGCGACCCCTCGCCGAATCACGGTAGCCCAGGGGACCAGCGAAATACAGCGGCCGGTCATCTACGAACCCTCCCCTTTGTATGACACTCGACATAGACGCCCTCCCCCGGCTCAACTCGGCCCACGTCGAGCGGTACACCGAGGCCGGACAGTGGGGCGAGCAGACGCTGACCGACCTCGTGGAACCGACGCTGACAGCCAACCCCGAGAGGCGGGTCGTCGGCCCGCGGCGGACGATTACATTCGCGCAACTGTGGGACGCGGTGAAACGCGTCAGCGCCGGGTTTCAGGCGCTTGGCGTCGGCCCCGGCGACGTGGTCTCCTACCAACTCCCCAACTGGACGACGACGGCTGTCGTCCATTTAGCGGCTGCGCGCGTCGGTGCCGTCTGTAACCCCATCATCCCCATCTACCGTGGGAGCGAGGTGGCGTACATTCTCGAGGACGCCGGGACAGACCTGCTGGTCGTCCCCGACACGTACGACGGGTTCGACTTCCCGGCGATGGTCAGCGAGGTGGCGGGGGACTGCCCGGCGCTGAGCCACGTCGTCGTCGTCGGCGGCGAGGGCCACGCTGTCCACGGCAGTGTCGAGACGACGCCGTTCGTCGAACTCCGGGAGACAGACCCCGAGGCGTTCTCGCCGCCAGCCCTGGACGCCAACGACGTTCACGCGCTGTTGTACACCTCCGGCACCACCGCCGACCCGAAGGGGGTCCTCCACACGCACAACACGCTCCGCAGCGAACAGCACAACACTATCGACATCCTCGCGCTCTCCGGGGAGACGACGGTGTTCATGCCGTCGCCGGTGACACACGTCACCGGGATGCTCTACGCCCTTGAGATGCCCTTCCTCGAAGGGATGGAACTGGTCCTCATGGCCGACTGGGACGCCGGGCGTGCAGTAGACCTGGTCGACCGGTACGACTGTACCCTGACCGTCGGTGCTACACCGTTCCTGCAGGGGCTGTGTGACGCCGCACCCGACGGCTGGCAGAACAGCCTCCGGGTGTTCGGGTGTGGCGGCGCCGACGTGCCCCCGGACCTCGTCCGTCGGGCGACCCGAACGCTCGGCTGTACGGTCCAGCGCATCTACGGCTCCACGGAGTTCCCCACGGCCACGTGGCCGCCGCTTGATGCACCCCTCGAGAAACTCGCCACAACCGACGGCTCGGCCGCACCCGACGCCCGCCTGAAAGTAGTCGACCTCGACACCGGCGAGGAACTCCCTGCCGGCGAGCAGGGCGAACTCGTGGGTCACAGCCCGGAACTCATGGTTGGCTATCTCGGCGAGGAGCTCAACGCGGATGCCTTCGACGGCGAGTGGTTCCGGACGGGTGACCTCGCGGTGAGAGACGAGGATGGATACATCGAGATAACCGGCCGCAAGAAGGATATCATTGTTCGGGGCGGCGAGAACATCCCGGTCAAAGACGTCGAGGACCGCCTCTACGAGCACCCCGCGGTCGAGGGGGTTGCCGTCGTTGCTATGCCCGACCAGGAACTGCAGGAGAAAGGGTGTGCCTACGTCACGGTCGCCGAGGGGCACGAGTTTACCTTCGATGAGATGGTCACCCACCTCGACGGCCAGAGTATTGCCACACAGAAGTATCCCGAACGCCTGGAGACCATCGAGGAGTTCCCAACGACCGCCAGCGGGAAGATACAGAAACACGAGTTGCGAACGGACATCGCCGACCAGGTTGGGATGGACCCTATTGGACGGGAGTGACCGCCACGCGAGACAGGAGTTCTCACAGGCACAGTCGCTCTCGTCGGACCGACGTCAGAGCAGGCGGTTCGGTGAGTGTCGGGAGAGGTGACACCGGTCGAGCAGACCGACAGCCGGACTGTTGCTCAGCATGAAACGCTGTCAGGGGCTCTTCACGGGGTGAGACCCAAATACCAGAGAGGTGTTCACCAGTATGTCCCCACGTTTTGCCCACAACGACGACACTGCGACACAGACGGGTCAGAGCCGGCGCCGATTCCTGCTCGGGATGGGTGCCCTGACAGCGGCACTGGCCGGTTGCGCCGGCGATGACGGTGAGGACGCGGACGACAGTCCTCCCGACGGGTCGTCGACAGACACGTTTGCTCCGGCGAGTGACCTCTCTTACGGCCGGTGGTTGACGACAGACCAGGAGGGGCTGTTTTTTGCCTACGCCAACTTTGACGAGTTACCCGAAAACGCCGTAGCTGACTCGGCCGGGCCCTCGGAGCCGTCGGTCGATGACCCGCTGGCTCTGTACCCGCTCGTGACGGGCGGGGCGGCTGTCGGGCTTGGCCGATTAGGGCTCTCATTTGCCGGGCTCGTCCAGGCGGTGAGTCCGACGGGCACGGCCGACTCGACGGTGAGCGAGATTACTGTCACCAACGAAATCATTATCGCCGAGGGCTCCTTCGCAACCAACCAGCTTCATGAACGATTGACCGAGCCCACAGACCGGACGTTCGGGGTTGCCCACGAGCAGACCGGCACGAACCGTGGGTATGACCGGTACGAGCCCGTTGAGGTTCCCGATTCAGTGAACGACCCGCCCGCGGTGGCAGTCACAGACGAGACGGTCGTCGTCGGGGCGGACACCAGCCGACTCAACCGGACGATTGCCGCCGGAGACGGGGACCAGTCCCGGGTCTTTGAGACCGATGAAACCGCTGTGGAACTGCTCGAACGGACCGGGGCTGGTGACCTCGTGGTCGGCCAGCTCGGGTCGCCACCAGACGGGCAACTCACCGGGGGCGCGGGGACCAGCCCTGACCCGCAGTTCAGACCACGCTCCGGCGAGAGCGTGGTCGCGGCAGTGGATTTCGACGCGGACGGGGACACTTTCGAATCGCAGTTCGCACTTGCCGCGGCTAACCTCGGTGCGGACAGACAGGAGACAATCGAGACATCGTTCGGGACAGCGGCCATCGACGGCTCGAGGTCGGTCGAGGTGAGTAACAGCCGTATCACCGCAGCCGGGACATACGGTGTCGAACAGCTGGGTGAGGGCTCGGCGGAGCAGGGCCTCTCGCAGGCAGCGGCGGCGGAGCTGGTGTCACCGGAGACGCTGACGGTCCAGTATGAGCCAGTCCCTGGCCAGCAGTTCGATGAACTCTGGGTAGGCATCACCGAAGAGACCGACGCGGCGGGGATCCGGGTAGAGGCTGATTCGGGCGGATACACCGAGTTCGAGCCACAGGAGCGGTCTGTCAGCGCCGATGACAGTGTTGCAGTCCAGGTCGACCCGGAGGGGGATTCGGTGACCGTCTTTGCGGTCAACGGCGAGGGTGCGGTCGGCGAACTCACGACCGTGTCCGCCCCCACAGACGAACTGTCTGAGACAGCGGCCAGCCAGGCGGTTCCGGAAGACGCGCTGTCGTTTCGTTACGAGTCCCCTGATGCTGGCAATCTCGGGTCGCTCACGGTCGACGTCGTTGCCGATACAGAGGCCAAGACGCTCGTCGCACAGCCACAGGGGGCAAGCCTGTTCACCGACCGCGTCGGGTCACTGACCAGCGACGAGACAGTTAGTGCTGGGACAACCCTCGGGACAGCCGTAGAGCCGGAGGGCGACGAGGTTATTGTGTATGCGACTGTCGACGGTGCTACCGGCGAGGTTGCCCGCTGGGAAGGTCCCGAGCGTCGCACTCAATCGAACTGATACTGCCGGCTGTAAGTCCGGTAAGAGTCTCGCCATCCCGAGGTAACAGGTATCCTCACGAGGGTACAGCCGGCAGTGTGATTCCATGCGAAGCCAAACGACCCGAGCCAGACGGCGTCTACGTCAGCGTCGCTGAGAGGGTTTGAGAGGCGAATAGGTCGGCAACCCGTCCCCCTGATGAATTAAAATACCGTTCCGGTCCGCGTGTGTCTCGCGCCCGGGACCGGAGCCCCAGACCCAGCACAGCGGTGAGATGGGGTGTGTCACCGACGAGGACAGTCGCGTGCCCGGCCTACTGTTTTTTGTGGCGCTCAGAACGAACAGCACGGTGAACTGTCTTGTCCTCGTCTGAAACGTCATGTGGCGGAACTCGTTCGTCCTTGGACCCACGGTAGCGTACAGCCAGCGTCGCTCGTCGGTGAGCCGGATTACCGTCTCGTCGACCGCGGTCTGATTCGGGGCTCCGTCGCCAGCCGGCTGCAGACCGGCTTCCCACACCCGATTATGAGGTACGGTTCGACCCCACTCGACACCCAACCTCTCAGGATACCGTTTGGTGTTCGAGGGCGAGAGACCCGCCGGATGGGGCTGGATACCAGCTTCGACGGTCCGCTCAGGTGTCCACTCTCGCTCCACAGACTCCAACTCGGGCCACTCGACACCTCGGCTGAGACGGGCCGACCGTAGAGCATTCGCACCAACGACCGCCTCACCCCTGACTCAGGACGGCGGTGCCCCATATTCGGAACGTTTTTATCTCTGATCGACTCACTGTATTGTAGCGCGCTGGTGGTGTAGTGGTATCACAGGACCCTGCCACGGTCCTAACCCGAGTTCAAATCTCGGCCAGCGCACTTCTGTGGTGAGCAATCAGCGAGCGACTGCCGCACGCGTCGCTCACCGCGCGAGCCACGAAGTTGTTCCGGATTCGAACGAGAGAGGACACGGCGCCGAGCGGAGCGACCGTCTTCGCGTTGTTCGAATCCCGGTCAGCATATCTCTGCGCTCGGCCGCTGAGCGGCATCGCCGACCGGCCGCGTGCCCGCTGGACAGCCTGTCAGTAGTCATCACACCCGCTCGGAAGTACGGCTCCCGGAAACCACGCGGTGGGGGGTGGGGGGGTGAAAATGCGTGGTATA
>JBLGCN010000113.1:0-6874 GCA_047617405.1 Natronomonas sp. | reverse complement strand
GCTGCCCGCGCCGGCACTGACCACCTCGGGCAAGGGTGGGTCAGGGTTGCGCTCACCGGTGCCCTGCTGGCTGACCCAGGGCACCTTCCGGAGCGCCGGGACAGGAACACCGGGTGGGTGCGACCAGACCCCCCACTCGCCGGCGGCGTTGCCGTGGTCGCTGGTGAGCGCCACCCGCGCAGTTGTCCCCTCGACCAGGCGGCTAACGTCGTCGAGGACCCACCGGAGGTTGTCCCGGTAGGCCGCCCAGAACTCCGCTCGCGGGAGTTCGCCGTCCCGGAGCCGGGTCCAGGGGTCTTTGACCCCGTCGGTCTCGGCCTCCGAGAGGCGCTCCAACTCCGCCAACTCCTCGGCGGAGAGGTCGGTCAGCGCCGTTGTCTCCCCCGCCTGGCCCTCGCTGTCGGCGCCACCCTCACCCCCTGAGCCGCGGACCTGTCCCCAGGACTCGATGTCAGCCGTGCCGAGAAACCACTCCGGACGGGACCGGAACGGGGCGTGGGGCTGCATATAGTGGACGAGCACCCGGTCGACCCCGAGCTCATCGCGGCGGTTCCAGACCGCTACGGCCGCGTCAGTCAGCGGTGCCGGCGGGATTGTCGACACCTCACCGTCGACCCACTCCTCGCGCCAGGCCTCGTACAGAAGCCCCCAGTCGCCGGAGTCAAGCGGCAGCGTCTCGCCGGAGGTGACCAGCACGTGTTCGGCCGACTGCGCCGAAAACGGGTTGCCGGTGACGTAGGCCGTCCGCGCCATCTCCTCGTGGTGGGCCGGCCCGAAGGTCGTGTCCATCCACTCTGCGGACTGTGAGCCGACCGACCAGACCGACTCGACACTCCCCGCCGGGGTCACCCGGTGGTCGCCGGCCATCCCTCGCATCAGGTCGACGCGGCAGCCGTCAAGCACACAGCAGATATCCCACGCCCGGTCCCAGACCGGCGTGCCCGGGCAGAGCCGCGAGACCACCTGGCCCAGACGGCCCGTAACCACCCGGCCGACCAGTCCCTGTCCACTCATTCGCGTTCGCCGGTACCACACACTCGACACATATCAATCCCGCCGGCACAGGGGAGCCCGTAGCGGTTCGGGGCGACGCGCCCGGTTCCCCCGTCCTCGGCGGTCCAGGGGGGAGGAACGCAACCCATAGACCCCTCCGGCGCCTGCCCACTAGTATGCAATTGGACGCCCGTCACCGGGTCAGGGAACTGACGGCGCTGCTCACCGTCGTCTCGCTCGCGCTGGTCTTCGGCGCGGTCCGAGGGCTCATCCCAGCCGGGGTGCTCCCACGGGTCGAGGCCATCGTCGCCGCGGCGCCACACCTCAACGTCCTCATCAGTCTCACCGCGCTCGGGACCATCACCCACGCCGTTCGTGCCATCCGGCAGGGGCGGGTCGCGACACACCGTCGGGCGATGGTCACCACGACCGTTCTCTTCGTGTCATTTCTCGGGCTCTATCTCTACCGGATCGTCATCGTCGGCACCAAGCCCTTTCCGGGGCCGGAGGCCGCCTACCAGTTCGTCTACCTGCCGGTGCTCGGGGTCCACGTGTTGCTCGCCATCGCATCGATCCCCCTGGTCTACTACGTGCTCCTGGTTGCGACAACACGCCCGGTCGCGGCCATCAGGGAGTCACCACACCCCCGCGTCGGCCGCGTGGCTGCGTCGCTGTGGTTTGTCTCGTTCGCCCTGGGGGTCGTCGTCTACACGCTCCTGTACGTGGTCTACTGAGCCACACGGTACCGCTCTTGCGTGGGCTTATTTCGCTGGCGCCCCGAATATCGGTGTGCCTGTCGACCGCCCACGGTTCCGCGCACTCTGTCGGGAACGGCCCCGCGCGGAGCTTGTGACGTTCGTGGCCGCCCTCCAGGAGGCACGGGGTCGGCCCGTCGACCGCCTCGGTGACGGTCGTCTGCGCGTTCACACCCCAGCCGGCGTCCGTGAGGTCTGCGTCCGTTCACCCGGAGGGTACAGGACACATGGACTAGACGGCGCCGACCGCGCGGTCGTACTCGGGGTGCTCGGGACCGACGACCCACAGGTGCAGGGCCTCGACGACCTCCACCGTGAGCTGTGTTACGCTGTCGACCGTGTCGACGCCCGCCGACTGGTCACGGACCACCTCGGCCGCGACCCGGAGACGCTCCTGGACCCGGCACCCTCCGGCGACCCCGCCGGGAGCGGGCGTCGGCGTCTGTCACCCCGCTGGCCGGACCTCGGGCTTTCGCCGCGCCTCGCGCTCGTACTGCTCGGTGGCTGTCTGCTCCTCGTCGGGGTCGTGGCCGCCGTCGGGGCTCCGGGGACACTTGGCCTGCCAACCACAGACGCCAGCGCGGAGCCGGTCGAGCCACCCGAGACGGGCGAACTCAACCGGAGCCGGCTCGCAGCGGCCGACAGTGAACCCGGGTCGCCGTCTGTCGACGGCTACCCGGCCGGGGTCTCGGCAGCCGGGACCGTCGACCCACGTGTCGTCTCGCGGGTCCACCGTGTCTACCTCGACGGGCGCTCGTACACGGCCCAACTCCGCTACCGCGAGTACAAAAACGGGACGCTCGCGGGCCAGTACACCGAGCGGCTCCGGGTGGCCAACGAGAGCCACTACGCGAGCCGGGTTCGGTCGACCGGGACACTCGAGGGTGCGCCGATGCGGGTCGCCGCCACGGACACGTACGCCGACGGGTCGAGGGAGTATCTCCGGAAAAACGGCGACCGGTGGTCGCTGGCGGTCCGTGACGGCGACCCCTTTCTGCCGCGGGTTCGGGACTACCTCGCCTGGAAGTTCTCGGTGAACGAGACGGCTATCGAGCGGACACCGGCCGGGGTCAGGGTGCACTTCGCCGGCGAGGCCTACGGGACGAGTACGCCCGTCACCGGCAGTGCAGTGGTTACCGAGGAAGGGTTGGTCCGGTCGCTGCGCAGGTCACACGAACTGGAGAGCGGCGCTCGCGTCGTCGTCACGCTCAACACGACACAGGTCGGCGAGACGAGCGTCGAACAGCCGGCGTGGGTCCCTTAGTCGTCGGCGCTTGCGGGCTCGGTGCTCGGGCGCTCGACCTCACGGTCGCGCTGTTCGCCCTCGATGTCGTAGGGGTACGCGCCGGTGACACAGCCCAGACAGAGGTCCTCACGGCTCGAGTCGAGGGCCTCCGTGACGGCCTCGACGGGAAGATAGGCGAGCGAGTCGGCGCCGATCTGCTCGCAGATCTCCTCGACAGACCGGTCGGCGGCGATGAGTTCCTCGCGGGTGGCCATGTCGATCCCCAGATAGCAGGGGGCGACAATCGGCGGGGAGCCGATCCGGACGTGGACCTCCTCGGCACCGGCCTCCCGGAGCAACTCGATGAGCTGTGTGGAGGTGGTCCCGCGGACGACCGAGTCGTCGATGAGCGTGACGGTCCGGCCCTCAACCGTGTCACGAATTGGGTTGAGCTTCAGCCGAACCGCCCGCTCGCGCTCGTCCTGGGTCGGCATGATGAACGTCCTGCCGACGTACCGGTTTTTCATCAGCCCCTCGGCGAACTCGGTGTCCGCGCCGTCCTCGCCGGCGGCCTCCGCGTAGCCCGAGGCAAAGGAGCGCCCGGAGTCCGGCACCGGCATCACGACGTCGGTCTCGATACCCGACTCCGCCCAGAGCTGTCGGCCGAGTTCGCGGCGCACCTCGTAGACGAGGTCACCGTCCATCTGCGAGTCCGGCCGTGCGAAGTAGACGTGTTCGAAAAAGCAGTGTGCGGAGTGGTCGCGGTCGAACAGTTGGTAACTGTCGAAGCCGGAGCCGTCGGGGTGGAGCACGACCAACTCGCCGGGCTCGACATCCCGGACGAGGTTGCCGTCCAGGGTGTCGATCGCCGCCGACTCCGACGCGAGAACGTAGCCGTCCTCGAGTTCGCCCAGGCAGAGCGGGCGGTTGCCCTGTGGGTCCCGGACCCCGAGGACCGTCTCGTCGTGCATGATCGTCAGCGAGTAGGAGCCGTGCATCCGGTCCATCGTCGACTTGACCGCCCGGACCAGGTCCTCCTCGAGCAGGTTGCGGGCGAGTTGGTGGGCGATCACCTCGGTGTCGCCGTCGGAGGTGAAGGCGTGGCCCAGCGTGGCGAGTTCCTCGCGCAACGAGTCCGTGTTGACGAGATTACCGTTGTGCGCCAGGCCCAGCGACCCGGACTTGAACGACACCGAGAAGGGCTGGGCACAGCAGGCGCCCAACCCACCCTCGGTCGGGTAGCGGACGTGACCGATCCCGTTTGTGCCCTGGAGGGCGTCGATATCCTCGGGGTCGAACACGTCGCCGACGAGACCGGTCTCGACGTGGTCGTGTTGCTGGAACCCGTCGTGGGTGACGATTCCGGCGGCTTCCTGGCCGCGGTGTTGGAGAGCATACAGCGAGTAATAGAGGGGGCGGGCGGCGTCACGGTCCGGCATAGAGATGCCGACAACGCCGCACTTCTCGTGCATTACTCTTTGCTTTGCCAGCCGTATTCACGCCGCCTCGCCGATTTACCAAAGCCACACGACGAACAGACTCCCTTCCTGCTGTGGTAGGATTTCTCGCCACACCGTCGACACTTGACGTGTGTGGTGGTGTTTTTCTTTCCCTGACTCGGTGTGCCTGCGCCAGTCATGGGTTGATCGAAACGACGTTGTCGCCGCGTATAATCGTTGTGTTGTCACCCTCCTCGACCACGAGATTCATGTGCTGGTCGTACCCCGAGAGGACGCCCTCGTACACCTCGCCGTCCTTCAGGTGGACGGTCACTGACCCTCCGACCGACGCCTCCAGCAGGTCCAGTGGTCGACTCCCGTTTTCAGTCATGCGTCTATGGCGCGTCGGTTCACACTTGAACGTACCGGCTCGGGCCGTACAGACCGCCCTCCGTGTCGGCGGTCCGGCTCAGAGGTCGACCGCGAAGTCCCCGCCTGCCTGTGCCGCAAACGTCGCGAGCAGGTCGGCAGTCCGGTCCAGGTCTGTGAGGTCGAGCACCTCCACCGGCGTGTGCATGTAGCGGTTGGGTACCCCGACGTTCAGCGAGGGGATCCCCCCACGAGCGGTGTAGAAGGCGTCGGCGTCGGTGCCGGTACGCGAGCCAGCGGCCGACAACTGCACGTCGATGTCCGCGGTCTCGGCGGCATCCCTGACGGCCGTGACCACTGCAGGGTGGTTGGCGGCCCCACGGCCGACGACGGGGCCCTCGCCGAGTTCGACCCCGCTGCCCTTGTCTCTCGGCGCCCCTGGGCTGTCGGTGGCGTGGGTGACATCAGTCGCCACAACGGCGTCCGGCGCGAGGTCGAACCCGACCATCTTCGCACCCTGCAGGCCGAGTTCCTCCTGGACCGTGGAGACGGCGTAGACCGTCGCCTCCGGGTCCTGGCGCGCGGCGCGGCGCAGCCCCTCGGCAGCCGCCCACGTCCCGATACGGTTGTCCAGCCCGCGGGCCGCGACCCGGCCGTTTTCCAGTTCGGCGACAGTCTGGCGGAAGGTGACCGGGTCCCCGCGCTCGACGAGCGCCGCCGCCTCCTCGGCGTCCGTGGCCCCGATATCGACGTGTTGCTCGCCGATGTCGTCGACGGAGCTGTCCTCCCGGTCCCGGAGGTGAATTGCCGTCTGCCCGACAACCCCCGCGACGGGGCCGCCCTCGGCGTGGACCTCGACGTGTTGGCCCTTCGTGACGGTGCGGTCGGAGCCACCGACCGCCGTGAGCCTGAGCATCCCGTCTTCGGTGATATCCCGGACCAGGAACCCGATCTCGTCGCCGTGCCCCGCCAGCGCAACGGCCGGGTCGCCGCCCTCAAGCACCGCAACGGCGTTGCCGTAGTCGTCGGTCCGGACCTCGTCGGCGAAGCTCTCGACGTAGTCGACCCAGACCCGCTGGCCGGCCGTCTCGAAGCCGGATGGGGTCGCCGTCTCGAGCAACTCGTCCAGGAACGCCCGTCGTCGCTCATCCATACCCGACATTGTGCGGCCCGGAACTTCAACGGCCCGGACTGTCCAGGCTCCCGCTCGGCCGACGTGTCAGCACAACTAAGACCCGCCCCCTCGAAGCGCGGCTATGGCTAAGTTTACGCTGTTCGAGGTCCACCTCGAGGACGCCTCACTCACCGCAAACGCCCCCTACAGCGGGGCGAACGAGGCGGAAGCTGACGGTGAGGGGGCCGACGACCAGGCAACCGGGGACGCCGGCGAGGACGACGACTCCGGCGGCGCCGGCAGGGTGCTCGTCGGGTTGCTGGTGGTCGTCGCCATCCTCGCCCTCGCGTATTTAGGTAGCCGTCGGCTGGGGGCCGGCGAGGACGCCTCGGACGTGGAGATTGAGGCGGAGTTCGAGACGTAGGAAAGACATATGCCCGTTGGCGGGCTGATATGTGTATGAGTCTCTACCGGAGTGTGCAGGCCGTCACCGGGGCCTCAGGCGACGGCCCTATCGACTGGGCCGCCGTCGCCGACGCGGCGAAGGCCGCCACGTCCCCTGGCGACGTTGAACTCCCGACTGACGAGCGCGAGGCGTACGCCACCGACGTCCGGGAGGCCCGTGACCGTGTGCGCGAGGTCACCGCTCTGAGCTTCGACCTCCCCGAACGGGTCGAGATCCAGCACCGCCATCACTGGGTTGACGCCAACATCGCCACCTTCGAGCGGTTGATGAGCCCTGTCGAGAGTCAGGCCGAGTATATCCCCGGCCTGGCACGTGTGGTCAACACCGGGTCGATGGCCTTTGTGCTCTCATTTCTCTCCCGAAACGTCCTCGGCCAGTACGACCCGCTGCTGCTCGCCGACGGGGACGACCACGCGCTGTACTTCGTCAGACCGAATATCCGGCGGGTCGCCGACGAACTCCCTGCCCCGTACGACCGCTTCCGGCGGTGGATCGTCTTCCACGAGGTGGCCC
>JBLGCN010000112.1:0-6882 GCA_047617405.1 Natronomonas sp. | reverse complement strand
GCCGCCACACACACAGTCAGTCGCCGAACTTGGCTTCGATGGCCCCGCGGTCGATCTTCGAGGGGCCGCTGGTGGGCATCTCCGCGACGAACGCGAGGTGACGCGGGAGTTTGAAGTCGGCTATCCGTCCCTCGGCGAAGGACTGCAGCTCCTCGAGGGTCAGGGAGTCATCACCCTGGACCACCGCCTTGCCGACCTGGCCCCAGGTCTCGTCGGCGACGGGGACGACAATAACCTCCTCGACACCCGGGTGGTCGGCGAGGACGTTCTCGACCTCCGGCGGATAGACGTTCTCGCCGCCGGAGACGAACAGGTTCTTTTTACGCCCCTCGATGTAGTAGTAGCCCTCCTCGTCGACCCGGGCCAGGTCGCCCGTCGAGACCCACACGTCGGACTCCGCCTCGCTGCCAAAGACCTCGGCGGTCTCCTCGGGGTTGTTCCAGTAGCCGTCGCCGGCGTGTGGGCTGGCGAGTTCGAGTTCGCCCACCTCGCCCGCGGGGAGTTCGGCCCCGTCGTCGTCAACCACCCGGGCGTCGACGTAGAGCGCAGGGATGCCGATACTGGCGGTCTTCTCGCGGTCGAAGTCGGCGGGCATCGCAAAGTTGTTTGGGCCACACTCGGTCAGCCCGTAGCCCTGTGAGAGGTCGACACCACGCTCGGCCCAGGCCTCGATAGTGCTGTCCCGGCAGGGGCCGCCGCCGCTTTTCGCGACGCGAATCGAGGAGAGGTCTGTCGTCGCCCAGTCGTCGTCCTCGATCATGAATCGGAGGACCGCGGGGACGGCGACGAGGACCGAACAGCTGTGTGTCTCGACCAGGTCGAGCACCTCGCCGGGGTCGAAGTCCCGGGAGATGAGCACCGTCCCACCCAGGTGAAACAGGGGGACAGTGAGGACGTTCCAGCCCCCGGTGTGGAACATCGGGAACACCATCGGGGTCACGTCGTCGGGCCGCAGCCCCCAGGAGAACACCGTGTTGAACGCGTTCCAGGCGACCCCGCCGTGGGTCTGGACGACCTCCTTTGGCAGCCCGGTCGACCCACCGGTGTGCAGGAGGAGGCGCGGGTCGTCCAGCGCCGCCTCGACAGTCTCGACGGGGCTGTCGTCGGCCGGGCGCGCGTTATCGTAGCGCGTCCAGGTCCGGTCACCGACGGGGTCGGCGTCAACAGAGGCGTCGGTCGCCGGGTCACCGGCGTCACTGTCGGCCGGCAGGCCGACCAGCGCCGGTACCTCGCCGGTGCACTCGTCGTGGGCCAGGGCGGCCCGCAGGTCCGCCTCGAAGGGTGCCTCGACGACCAGCGCCGACGGCTCGGTGTCGTCGAGCATCGCCGCCAGTTCCGGCGGCGCGAGCCGGTGGGAGAGCGGGGCGAGCACGGCCCCGAGCTTCCCGGTTGCGAAGTAGAGGTCGACCATCGCCGGCCGGTTTCGGGAGACGACGGCGACCCGGTCGCCCGCTCCAACACCACGCTCCCGGAGCAGGCGGGCGGTCCGGTTCGCCCGTCGGTCGAGTTCGGCGTACGTGTACTCCGTCCCGGTGTCGGCGTCGACGAGGCCGACCCGGTCCGGCGAGAGCTGTGCCCGCCGCTCGCTCAGCGAGCCGACCCACCCGTAGGGGCGTGTCCCATGTTGGTGTATCATACCGATTCCCTGGACGCCCGTCGACAAGAGGGTGCTGTCTCGTGGCCACCGAGGCCTCTCCCGGCGTGTCCGTGCCGCCCCAAGAGCGAAGTGAACACGCTGATACCGGAGGACCGCCTATCAAGGGTCGATGGAGTTCGACCTCGATGTGCGGATCCTGACGCTTGCGCTGGCGCGAATGGTGGACGCGGTCGCCAACTCCTTTCTGGTTGTCGTGCTCCCGCTGTACATCGAGCGGGTCGTCGACCTCCCCGGCTTCATTGGCGGGACGATATCGCTCGGCTCCGTCGAGTTTTCGGTGACCTCCGCGCTGCTGATCGGCGTTGTTCTCTCGCTGTTTGGCTTTCTGAACAGCCTCGGGCAGCCCTTCACCGGCCGGCTCTCGGACCGGACCGGCAAGCGAAAGGTCTACATCCTGTTCGGGCTGGCGCTGGTGGCGGTCGGCAGTGCCGGCTATATCTTCCTCAGAGACTATATCTCGATCGTGCTTCTGCGTGCGCTACAGGGCATCGGCGCAGCCTTTACCGTCCCGATGACCGTTGCGCTGGTCAACGAGTACTCCGCGGAAGGCCAGCGCGGGGGGAATTTCGGGCTGTTCAACACCTTCCGGCTGCTCGGCTTCGGGACAGGGCCGATCGTCGCCGGGGTCGTCCTCGCGGCCGGCCCCTACCGCCTGGTCGGCGTCGATATCTCGGGGTTCGACGCCGCCTTTCTGGTTGCCGTGGTCGGTGCCGTCCTCAGTTTCGTGCTCGTCACACTCCTCATCGAGGACCCCGAGCGGACCGAGGCCGAGGCCGGCGAGGACCTCTCACTCAGCGTCCGGAACACAAGCGGGGCGGGCCTGGACCCGGTCTTTGCACTCGCGCTTGCGACGGGGGTGATGTCGTTCAGCTTTGCCGTTTTTGCCCCGCTTGCAAACGCGATCAACGCCCGACTCGCACAGGGTGACTTTCTCTTCTCGGTCCAGTTCGGCGCGAGTGTGCTGGCAAACGTCGTCTTCCAGCTCCCGCTTGGCCGGCTGAGTGACCGCTACGGCCGTCGCCCGTTCCTGCTCGGCGGGTTTGTCCTCCTGCTGCCGGCGACGCTCGCACAGGGCTTTGTGACCACCTCGGAGGTGATGGTCGTCCTCCGGTTCGTCCAGGGGGTCGCGGTGGCGGCGGTGTTCGCCCCCTCGCTGGCCCTGGCAGGTGACCTGGCAAAGGAGGGACAGTCCGGCTCGACACTGTCGCTGCTGACGATGGGGTTCGGGCTCGGGATCGCCTTCGGCACACTGTTTTCCGGGATCCTGGTCGGCTTTGGGTTTGCGACCCCGTTCGTTGTCGCGACCGCTGGCGGGGCCGCGGGGCTCGCGCTCGTCTACACCCAAGTCAGTGAGACCGTCGCCGACGCCGCCGGGGTGCCGGCGGCCGGCGACTGAGGGCCCACCCCGGACGCCGGGGTGTCACACAGGGCGGGGGCCAACTCCACACGGACCCGGGTGTTTTTATTCCGGACCGCCGTGGCATGGGTAATGGCCACGCCGTCCCGGGTACGTCCGAACGTCCCCCGCGAGCAGTTCGCCTTCGAGTACCGGCCGGAGACGGACCAGTCCTTCGAGAACGCGCTCGCGAAAGCCCGCTCGGGCGAGCGCCTCTCCGTCGCGGACGGGGTCGAACTCCTCGTGACCGGCACCGACCGCGAGGGGATCGACCTCGAACGGAAGGAACTGGTCCTCGAGGCCGCCGACCGCCGCCGCGCCGAGGTGGTCGGCGACGAGGTCACCTTCGTCGCCAACCTGAACAACAACATCACCACCGCCTGCAACACGGGCTGTCTGTTCTGTAACTTCAAGGACCGCTCCGACCAGTTCCTCGAGGACAACAACGACGACCACGGCGGCTTCACAAAGACCCCCGAGGAGTCACGCCGGATCGTCGCCGAGGCCGTCGACCGCGGGATCTACGAGGTGACCTCCGTCTCGGGACTCCACCCCGCCTTTGCGCTTGACGACGACCACCGCGAACTGCTAGAGGCAAGCGACCGCGGCGACCTCAACTACAAGTCCCCCGACCGCTACGAGGTCGACCCCGGCACCTACGTCGAGCAGATGCGGGCGATGAGTGTCGACGACCTCCACGTCCACTCGATGACCCCCGAGGAGGGGTACCACGCTCGCCGGGGGACCGACTGGTCCTACGAGGAGGTCTACGGCCGGCTGGCCGAGGCGGGCCTGGACTCGGTGCCGGGCACCGCCGCGGAGATCCTCGTCGACGAGGTCCGGGACGTCATCTGCCCGGGGAAGATCGACACCGGAGAGTGGGTCCAAGCGATCGAGGCCGCCGCAAATGTCGGCCTCCCGACGACCGCGACGGTCATGTACGGCCACGTCGAGAACGAGCGCCACCGTGTCGAGCACTTGGACGTCATCCGCCGGCTCCAGGACCGGACCGACAATATCACCGAGTTCGTCCCGCTCTCGTTCATCCACCCCGACACCCCGCTGCACGACCGCGGGATGGTCGAGACCGGCGCCAACGTCCACGAGGACGAACTCATGATCGCCGTCTCACGGCTGTATCTCGACAACATCGAGCATATCCAGTCCTCCTGGGTGAAATACGGCGACGAACAGGGGCTAAAGATGCTCTCCTGTGGTGCCGACGACTTTATGGGCACCATCCTGAGCGAGGAGATCACCAAACGCGCCGGCGGCGACTACGGCGAGGCCCGCTCGGTCGCGGAGTACGTCGAGATGATCAGCGCGGTCGGCCGGGTCCCCGTCGAGCGCTCGACCGATTACACGGAACGCCGGCGGGTCGACCCCGAGGAGACCCCCCACGGCCCCGAACTCGGCCCCCACGCCGACGGGACACCGCTCGTCGAGTAGGCTGTCGGTCCGTCGGTCAGGGCAGGCCAACAGCCGACGGGAGACAAAACTGATACAACCCTCCTGGGGGATAGTCTGTCTCTATGCCCTCCGTCACGCGTCGACGCCTCCTCGGACTCGCCGGGGCGGGCACAACTGTCGCCCTCGCAGGGTGCGGGCTGCTGGCCGGCGGTGAGGACTTTCCAACGGCCGGGAGTCTCGGGTTCGCGAACCTGGACAACCTCCCCCACACACTCGGCGTCCGCGTGGTCGATGCGCCGGAGACGTACCGGGTCGACGGCCGGGAGCGTGGGGTCCCCCTCTCACAGCGCCGACTCCGGGCGTCGGTGACTCTGCGGCCCGACGAGACACTCCTCTACCCGAGCGTGTTCACCGAGTCGGTGTCGTACGAGGTCGAGATTACCGCCGACGGTGGACCCCCCCGGAGAGCGGACGCTGAGGCCGTGACATTCAACCCGCAACTGCGCGGTGATGGCCAGTATCTCTCGGTCGAGACCGGCGAGAGCGGCGAGACGGCCTGGGTCGTTACGGCCGCCGGAACAAGCGACCACTACGACGGGCCGGCCGACACCGGGTGACGACGCACGCGGACTCGCCGATGAGGTCACTACACTGCGTGCTGTCGGCAAACACCACACGACTGAGTGTCGCGCCCTCGCGCAGGTTGCTCAGAGTGACTCCCCCTGGAGGACGGCCCGGAACCGCCGGCCGGCGTCGGTCTCGGCACGGAGCGCGTCCCGGACCCGCTCGGGAACCCACCCGTCGTATCCGGGGCTGGAGCCACCGTCAGCCGTCGGCGTCCGGGCGGGTGTCCCGTCGAAGTCGGTCCGGAAGTCCGCCGGCAGGTACCGCTCGTACACCGGCAGCCGCTCGCGCAGCGGCACCTCCGCGCGGTCGGCGATATCGTGCAGGGCGTCCAGGGCCGGCCAGGCGTAGTCGGGGTTGATGTGGTCGTCGGTGACGGGGGAGACACCGCCCAGGTCGTCGATACCACAGTCCACGACCTCCCCGGCCGGTGCGAGGTTTGGCGGCACCTGCAGCGACACAGTCTCCGGCAGCGCCGCCCGGGCCATCGCGACCGCCCGGCGCAGCGTCTCCAGGTCGGGGGTCGGCCCCTGCCAGCGCTCGTTCTCGGCGACCGGCTGGACGATCACCTCCTGGATGTGGCCGTACCGCTCGTGGAGCTCGCGGATGGCCAGGAGGCTCCGGGCCCGGTCGGCCCACTCCTCGCCGATGCCGACCAGGATACCCGTGGTGAAGGGGACGCCCAACTCCCCCGCGGTCCGGATGGTTGCGAGCCGCTGTCCCGGGGACTTTGCGCGCGGGCCGCCGTGGGCCTGGACCTCGGCTGTCGTCTCCAGCATCACCCCCATCGATGCGTTGCGGTCGGCGACGGTTGCCATCTGCTCGCGGGTCTGGTCACCGGGGTTGGCGTGGGGGAGCAACCCCTCCTCCAGGGCGATCTCGCAGGCTCGCCGGAGATACTCGTGGATGGACCCAAAGCCCCAGGAGTCGAGTTGGTCGTGGACCTGGGTGTAGCGGTCGTCGGGGTCGTCACCGAAGGTAAACAGGGCCTCGGTACAGCCGGCCTCGGCGCCGGTCCGGACGATATCACGGACCTCCGCCGGGCTCAGCAACTCGGCCTGGCCCGGCGGGTCGTAGTAGGTGCAGTAGGTGCAGGTGTACCGGCATGCCGTTGTCAGCGGAATAAAGACGTTCCGACAGAACGAGAGGTGGTCGGCCGGCTCCACATCGGCGGGGCGGACCGCGAGCAGCTCCGACACCGCGGACTCGGAGCCGGGCAGCGAGAGGTCGAGACCGTAGGCCGGGGCGTCCGGAATCACGACCCAGGATCCGAGCCGGAGGGGCAAAACCGTTCGGGACAGCACCCAAGACCACAGCCCCCCGGCCACGGGCACAGCCGGCAGTTACCCGTCGCGCTCGGCCGTCATCCGGCCGCTGTCCGCCGAGACGCCGAAGCCAGCCTCCCGGAGCCACGCGGCGGCTTCACCGTCCGAGTGTAACAGGACCTCCGCCAGGTCTGTCGGGGCGTCGACGTCGAGTGCGAGCCGGAAGGAGTCGACTGTCCGGACCGTCGCGCCGACGTCGGCGGCGGCCTCGCGGTGGTCGCGGCAGGAGACGCCGTGGTAGTCGACCCGGAACTCCGGGTGACGGGCGAGCAGGGCGTTGGTGCCGCCACCCAATCCGGGCGCGAGCACCACGTCGGTCGGGTGCCGGAACAGCTGTTGGACAGCCTCCGGCGTCGTCAGCGGGAGGTCGCCCATCACGACCGCGACGGGGGTCTCGGTAGCCTCGAGCGCGGCGTTGACCGCAGGTGTGAGTGGGCGGTCGTCGACGCTGATATTGGCGTCAAGGTCGA
>JBLGCN010000111.1:0-6995 GCA_047617405.1 Natronomonas sp. | reverse complement strand
CCGGTATCGCCGTCTCGCGCACTCAGTCCGCGGATGAGCGTATCCCTGATTGACCCCTGATACTCCGTCGTTAGCCGTCTGCGGTGAGACGGCGCCAGCCTGTGGGTAGCCTGGGGCGTGAGTCAGCCCACACCGGCCAGCGGGAGTCGGGGGAACGCTTTCTACGGTGAAACACGGTGTGTAGATAGGATGAAAGACTGGCACTGTACGAACTGCGGGAACACACACCGGACCCGTCCGAGCGAGTGTCAGGCGTGTGGCAGCCCTTTCCTGGAGCCACAGCATCGGGTCACGGAGGCCACGACGGCGGGGAAGGCGGCCATCATCCTGACAGCCGTGTTCACCATCGGTTTGGTCGGCTGGCTCACGACCGCCATCCTGTTGTGATGTGGCTGTGTGTGAGAGACCCGCGGTCACGGCGGGGCTCTGTCGTCCCGTTGCCGGCGGACGGACGGGCGTGGTCTCTCGCACCCTCGGACGACGGGTCCAGCGTGCACGTGGACTGGTATCCGTCGGTTTTGGAGCGTAACGGTGCAGGTGTAGAGCGGGTGCCACGGACCACCGTGGCCGGTCGGTGACACCGGAATCAACTCGCGGGGGCCCGTAGGTGGGTGAGCACTCGAAAGAGGCTTTGCCGAGTCCCGGCAAGAGGTGACTGTGACGGCGCGCGAATCGCTGCGGGCGCTGCTCGGCGGTGACCCGGGGCCGTACGAGCGGGCGTGGCTCACCAGTATCAACACTGTCGGGTTGGTTGTCGTTGCCGCCGTTGTCTTCGACATCTCCGTCGTACTCGGCAGCGGACAGTCCGGGGTATTTCAACGGGCGCTGTACCCGCTCGCCCCACCGGCAGCGACACTCGGTGTCGCGCTGGCTATCGAGCGGCGACGCGGCGTCGTGCTCTCGGCCGGCCTCCTCGTCGGGTACGTCGCGCTGTTGGCTGTAACCGGCACCGTTCAAGCCGCCCTCAGGTCGGCTCCGGGCTACGCTGTCGCGGCGATTATCGGCATCGGTGTGGTCGCTGTACTCGGGTACGTGGTGGCCCGGCAGACGTCAACATGAGTCACAGTGTCGGGTGTGTGGCCGCACCCGGGAGGGGTGTGGTGCGCTTGCCGAGGCCGTCATCGCCCGGGCTATCGGCGTATAGACCGGCACTCGGAGGTGGCACACCGGGCGACGGGCGGCGGCGGGGGGTGAGTGAGCAGACACATCCAGCGGAGTCCCGGGCAAACCGTCGAGTGTGGCGGCAACTCGGTAGCCGGCGGCCCGGTCCCCAATACCTATTATTACCCGTTTAGAACGGACGGGCATGGCTGATGCGACACTGGCCCACATCTCCAGCTACCCGATAAAGGCGCTGGACGCGGTCACCCCCGACCGTATTGCGGTCACCCCCGGCGGCGGGCTCGCCGACGACCGCGCCTACGGGATGTACGACGACGAGGGCCACATCAACGGCAGGCGCACGGCAGCAGTTCACCCGCTGACAGCGTCGTTCGACCGCGACGCAGGGACGGTCCGGCTGTCGGCGCCCGACCGCCCGGCACAGACCTTCGACCCCGAGTCGGACCGTGCGGAGCTTGAGGCGTGGCTCGGCGAGCAACTCGGGATGGACGTCACCCTCCGTGGCGGCCCCGGCGGCGGGCACACCGACCGGGCCATCTTCGGGAACGGCTCCGAGACCGGGCCGACGGTCGTGAGCGCGGCGACTCTGAACGAACTCGCCTCGTGGTACGACGGTATCGACGCCGAGGAGATGCGCCGGCGGCTCCGCCCGAACCTGGTGGTAGAGGGGGTCGAGGCGTTCTGGGAGGAGCGGCTGCTCGGCAGCCTGACGGACGCTGTCTACGCCGACGGCGGGGGCAACGGTGACGCGGGCGACTCCCCACAGGTCCGTATCGGTGACGTGGTGCTCGAGGGGGTCGAACCCATCCCGCGGTGTGCGGTGCCGACTCACGACCCCGACACCGGCGAGAGCTACGACGGGTTCCGCGAGACGTTCATCGAACAGCGCGCCGAGACCCTGCCGCCGTGGACTGACGAGTCGACGCTCGCCGGCAACCTCTACTCGGCGACGGTGGGAACGCACATTCCCGAGGGTGAGCGCAACGGTGAACTCGCGGTCGGCGACCGCGTACAGCTCCTCGACGGTGCGTAGCGAAACGCCAACCGTCGGCGCCTGCCCGCCGTGGCGCGTCGTGTGGCCGCCCTGTCCGGGCCTCGATGCCGCGCGGCTACGGACAACAGGTGACTACCGACCCTCCGGTCGTTTCGGGGCCAGATACGCCTGACCCCCCGCCCCGGACACGGGACAGCGATGAACGCAGTTTTGTACGTCTGAGTCTATGATGTGGTGTAATGCTCAGTGCCGAACAGCGTGCGTTCACAGAGCGCGCGGAGACGGTCGCGGAGGAGTTTGTCGAGGACGCGTACACCTGGCGTGGGGACCCGCCGTGGGAGAATCTCCAGCGGCTCGCCGAGGCGGGCGTCTACTGCCCGTCGATCGACGAGGCGTACGGCGGTCAGGGGATGTCAGACCTCGCGACGATGTTGCTGACCGAGGCCGTCGGCCGGGAGTGTCCCGACACCGGGTGGTTCGTCTATACACAGTGTTCGGTCGCCCCGCGGGCGATCGACCTCTTTGGGACCGAGGCGGTCAAAGAGCGGTATCTCCCCGAGGTGACGGCCGGCGAGAGCTACATCTCGATTGCGATCTCCGAGCCCGATGCCGGGTCCGACGTCTCCGGGATGGACACCGAAATTCACGAGGAAAACGGTGAGCTCGTCTGTAACGGCGAGAAGACGTGGGTCGGCGGTGTCCCGTTTGCCGACGCCGCGGTGACCTGGGTCAGGTTTCCGGAGGGGCTCGGTTCGGTCGTGCTCCCGCTCGAGGACCCGGGCATCGAGATCGAGCAGACGTACACCAACATGGCGGGGTACAGCCAGACACACTTCACCATCGACGATGTCGTCGTCCCGGAGGAAAACGTCCTTACCCGGGGTGAACAGGGGTTCAAACAGCAGTTGATATCGCTCAACTGGGAGCGACTCGGCAGTTCCGCCCTCACCGTGGCGTGGGCCGAGGCCGGACTCGACCACGCGCTCTCGTACGCGAGCGAGCGTGAACAGTTCGGACAGCAACTCGACGAGTTTCAGGGTATCGAGTGGAAACTCGCGGAGATGTACCGACACGTCGAGACGGCGGCCGCCCTTGTCTACCAGTCGGCGGCAGGGGCCGACGGCGGTGACCACGCCCCCTCGCGGCTGCAGACGTCCGTCGCCAAGCTCCACTGCTCACAGATCGCCGAGGAGGTCGCCAGCGAGGCCGTACAGACCGTCGGCGCCCGTGCCTACCAGCAGGGCCACCCCCTAGAGTATCTCTACCGGTTCGCTCGCAGCCGTCGCATCGCCGCCGGCACCGACGAGGTGCAGTTGAACACCATCGCCCGCGCGCTGAAAAGCGACGGGCTCCCCGCCGTCTCCGAGCGGTAACCGGGCACGGGCGCGGCCGCCGCCCCCTCGCGCACGGGCCAGACCCCCGGAGCCTCCTGTGTCGTGTCGACACCGCTTAAAGATGTGCTAACACAGGACAGACAGGAGTGTGCAGGCGCAGACACACTGCCTCTGGCCCTGCAACACCCGCTAACGGTTGAAGTACACACCACCCATCCTGACGAGTGGACATGAACCTCAACAAGAAGTCCATCGCAGGTATCGTCACACTGGCAGTCGCCGCGGTCTACGGCCTCATCCGCTTGCGGAGCGGCGACGACGACAACGAAGCCGTGGCCGTGACCGAGGAACAGCCCGCCGCTGCCGACTGAGACACACGTCCCGAACAGGCACACGGGCGGGCACCGCGGCAGGGCCGACAGCTACAGTCTGTCCTGTGTGGTCGCCGTTTCTCGGCCGGGAACCCGGCCATGACACACCATACAGTCGGGTTAGGTGTCTCTGTGAGTATCACTAGCTATGAGATGCTCCAACTGCGTATCCGTCCCGAGTGAGGAGGCCTACGTCTTTATCGAGGACAAGGAGTCAAACATCAGCCGGGAACTCACGCTCCCGCTGTGCGAGGAGTGTTTCCAGTCGTTCGGGGAGACAGGCGGTGTCACCGTCTCACGCACCGAAACCATCGACCAGGAACGGGGCCGCTGAGACCGGCGGTAACCAACGGCCGGTCACTCACTCCGTCGCGTGGCCCCCTTCTGACGGGTCCTCACTGTCACAGTGTGTCCTCATCCCGGACAGACGGGATCGCTTTACCGGTTGCGCTTGCCAGCGCCCCGGTTGGTGGCTGTCTGCGGGCTCGGCGCGGCCGGAGCGTCGCCGGCGCTGTCGGGCTGAGACGGGACGATACGGCTCCGATACTGTGGGCCTCAGTCCTCCCCGAACCGGAGCCTCACGAGGACGGGGAGGTGGTCGGAGGGGTACCGGCCGTCACCGCGGACCCGGTTACAGACCCGGTAGCGGCCGACGGACAGCCCGTCGGTGACGAAGACGTGGTCCAGCTCGCGGCCCGGGTCCGGCGAGGCAAAGTCGGTGACAGTCGTCTCCGGGCCCTCGACGGTCTCTGCGCGGGCGCGGGCATCCGCCAGTGGACGGTCGTGGTCGTCACTGTCACCCGTCAGGACCGTGTAGGGCTGGCTCCTCGGCTGGGCGTTGAAGTCGCCGAGGACGACCGCCTCGCAGTCGAGCCCGTCGACCCGCTCCCGGAGCAGGCGGGCACTCTCGGTCCGGGCGGTCGGCCCCTGGTGGTCGAAGTGGGTGTTGAGTACCGCGAACTCGCGGCCGGTCACCGTGTCGCGGAGGCGCAGTTGGGTGACGACCCGGGCGTATGAGGCGTCCCAGCCGACGCTACCGGCAACCGAGGGGGTTTCGGAGAGCCACGCCGTCTCCGCGCTCTGCGGCGAGAACCGGCCGGTGACGCCGACCGGGTTGTGCTCGCCCGACCCCGGGTCGTCGGCGACACCGGCCCACTCGTAGTCCGACAGCCGTCGCTCGACATCCGCGTGCTGGTCACCGGTGCTCTCCTGCAGGCCGAGTACGTCCGGGCCGAGATCCTCGAGCAGGTCGAACACCGCGTCCCGCCGTCGTGGCCAGGCGTCTTTCCCCTCGTCGAGCACCGCGTGACGGATGTTGTAGGACACGGCGACGAAAACCGACATTACTCGCCTGTTGACCCGGACGGGATTGAATCTTGAGGTTTACGGAGGACAGCGGGGTCAGTGACCCCGCCACCGCGCCGGGGGTGGCGAGCCCCGAGACCGGCTCCAGCGGCCGAGTGAGTGTGGGTCAGACCCGCTCGATAATCGTGGCGATCCCCTGGCCGAAGCCGATACACATCGCCGAGAGGCCGTAGTCGAGGTTGTCCCGCTCGAGCTGGTAGGCCAGCTTGGTCAGCAGGGCGGCGCCGGTCGCACCCAGCGGGTGACCGTGGGCGATGGCGCCGCCGTCGACGTTCGTCCGCTCCCAGGAGGCGCCGGTCTCCTCGAGCCACGCGGCGACGACAGAGGCAAAGGCCTCGTTGACCTCGAAGCGGTCGATGTCGTCGACGCTCATGTCGGTCTGTTCGAGGACGTTCTGCGTCGCGGGGATGGGGCCCTTGAGCATCGTGACCGGGTCGACACCGACGACCTCCGTGGCGACGACCCGGGCCATCGGGTCCCAGCCGTGTTCCTCGGCGGCCGCCTCACTCGTCACCAGCAGGCCCGCCGAGCCGTCGACAATGCCCGAGGAGTTGCCGGGGTGGTGGGCGCCGTTGCCCTCCTCGCGAAAGGAGAGGGGGAGATTCGAGAGCGTCTCCACGTCCGTCTCCGGCCGGGGGTGCTCGTCCTGCTCGACAGTCACGGCTTCGCCGTCGACCTCCGTCTCGACGGGCGTGAGCTGCTCGTCGTAGTGGCCCGCCTCCCACGCCTCACCCCAGCGCTGCTGGGAGTCGGCGGCGAGTTCGTCGAGTTCCTCCCGGGAGAGGTCGTACTCCTCGGCGATACGCTCGGCACCCTCGCCCTGTGTGGTCAGCTCGTCGTAGTGCTCGAAGTAGGTGTCCGTCAGCGAGTCACCGTCTGAGCCCATCGGAACACGGGTCATATGCTCGACACCGCCGCCGATCATGGCGTCGTGCTGGCCGGCCATGACCATGCTCGCGGCAAAGTTGACCGCCTGTTGGCCGGAGCCACACATCCGGTTGAGCTGGACGCCGGGGATACCGTCACCCCAGCCGGCGACCATCGGGGCCAGCCGCGCGATGTTCAGCCCCTGCTCGTCGACCGGCGAGACACAGCCGTAAACGACATCTTCGACGGTCTCGGGGTCGAAGCCGTTGCGCTCTTGGAGCGCGAGCAGCGGCTCCGCCGCCAGGTCCTGGGGGTGGGTGTCACGGAACGAGCCGTCACGCTTGCCAAAGGGTGTTCGGACCGCGTCAACAATTACAGCGTTTTGCATAACTGTGTTGTTTGCCACCCGGACACATAGCTCTTTGTCCGTCGGCTCGCCGGCAGGTCCGGGGGGCTCAGACGTCCGGGGCCATGACCTCCATCGTCCGCATGACCTCCTCGACCTCGGCCCCTCGCGGGAAGGAGACGTTGACCGCGTCGACGCCGTCGATGTCGAGGAAGGACTGGAGCTCCGCGCGCGCCTCCTCGGGGGTGCCCGCCGCCCCCATCTGGTCGCGGAGTTCGTCACGAACCAGCCGTTTGGCGTGCTCGCGCTCCTCCTCCTGCCAGGCGTCGTAGATCTCGTTGGCGACGTCCTCGTAGCCCTGTCTGGCGAGGTTGTCCCGGTAGTAGGTGCCCATCCCGCCGATGTAGAAGGCGGTGTGCTGGACGAGCAGGTCGCGGGCGCGGCTGCTGTCATCCAGGGCACAACAGCCTACCGACAGCGTCACCCGGATATCCTCGACCGACCGGTCGCCGAGCTCCGCGCCCCGTTCGAGGTCGGCGAGCCGCTCGCGGAGCCCGTCGCGGGTGTAGTTGACAGCGTGCCAGCCGTCGGCGAAG
>JBLGCN010000110.1:0-6997 GCA_047617405.1 Natronomonas sp. | reverse complement strand
CGAGTGTCCCCTGGAGCACGTCCGTCATCAGGTCCTCGATGTACGCCCTGACAGGCGCGACGCCGCCCGCGATTGTGACGTTCTTGCCGAACGCCGTGTCGAGGAAGGCGGCGTCACTGACACCCTGTGGGACGCCGACGTACCCGACCGTTCCGCCGTCGCGTGCGACCTCGACCGCCGTCTCCATCGAACTGGCCGCACCGACACACTCGAGGACGCTGTTCGCGCCGCCGTCGGTGAGCGCTGTCGCCGTCTCAACCGCTGCCTCGCCGCGGGCACTGACCGTCTCGGTCGCACCGAACGCCTCGGCCAGCGCCAGGCGGTCCTCGTGGTGGCCCATCGCCACGATACGCTCGGCCCCGAGACGCCGGGCAGCGAGGACGCCACACAGCCCCACGGCCCCGTCGCCGACGACGACCGCCGTGTCGCCCGCCCCGACACCGGCACTGACCGCGGCGTGATGGCCGGTACACATGACATCCGTCAGCGGGAGCAACGACCGCAGCACACCCTCGTCGTCGTCGTACCGGTCCGGCACCCGTACCAGGGTCCCGTCGGCGTAGGGTGCCCGTACCAGCTCCGCCTGTGCGCCGTCCTGGCTTCCCGCCCACGTATCACCGTGGACACAGGAGGTGTGGAGCCCTTTCCGGCAGAACTCACACTCCCCACAGCTAATCGCAAAGGGTGCCAGGACGCGGTCGCCCGGCCGGACACTCGTCACGTCGTCGCCGACAGCCTCGACGATACCCATCGGCTCGTGACCGACCGGGTCGCCAACGTCGTAGTCACGCTGGCCGCGGTAAAACCAGAGGTCGGACCCACAGACAGCGGTGTGGGTGACACGGACAACGGCATCGGTCGGGGCGTCGACCGTCGGGTCGGGAACCTCCTCAACTCGGATATCGCGCTCGCCACGGAACACTGCGGCCTGCATACGACTGTTTGTGGCGGCCACCGGAAAAGTCTGCTAATTCCGTGACAGCGACCCGGCGCCCCGCAGTGCCCGCACACACAGACAGGATTTTTCTTGGCTCGGACACTGCTGACCCCGTGCAGAAGACCAACAAGGACGCCCTCGACTGGACCGAATACGACCACGAGGAGGCGACATTCCGGCGCAAGCGACTGGCCGACGCCGTCGGTGCCGATGACATCGGCTGTAGCCTGTACGAGCTCGCGCCGGGCAACCGCTCCTGGCCGTACCACTACCACACCGCAAACGAGGAGGGCATCTACGTGTTGGCCGGCGAGGGAACCCTCCGTGCGGCGGACGGTGAACACCCGTTACAGCCGGGTGACTATGTGACCCTGCCCGCCGACGAGTCCGGCGGGCACCGCGTGGTCAACGACACCGAGGACCCACTCCGGTATCTGGCCGTCTCGACGATGGCTGAACCCGACGTGACGATCTACCCGGAGATGGACAAGGTGGGTGTGTTTGTCGGCGCCCCACCAGGCGGACGGAGTGGCCGGGACTTCCACGCCTACTTCGCCGAGGACGACGAGGTTGCCTACTGGGAGGAGCATTCCGTAGACTGACAGGAGGGTGACAGACGTATCACTTGCGGATAACTACTTGTCCGTCCGCCCCCTACAACTGGTATGAGCGACGTACCTGTCGACGACGACCTCCCGGACAGCCCGACACACACAACTGGCATGGACCACGTCACCATCTGGGGGTCGAACGCCGAGTCGGTGCTTGACTTCTACCGCGACCTGCTGGGGATGCGGGTCGTGTTGCGCCAGCCAAACCTCGACGACCCCGACCAGACCCACCTCTTTCTGGACACGGGTGACGGCCGGGTTATCACCTTCTTCGTCAGCGACGACCGGCCCTCGAACCGCCGGCCACAGCAGACCGACACCGGCGGTGTCCACCACCTCGCCTTTAGTGTCGACCCCGAGCGCTTCCAGGAGGTAAAGGCGGCGCTGGAGGCTGACGACCGCGGCTACAACGAGTTCGACCGCGGGGTGTTTCACTCGCTGTACACCCGGGACAACGACGGCCTGACGATCGAACTCGCCGCCGACAAGTACGAGATTCCCGAGGACCGTCGTGCGGACGTGCTCGTCGCCGCCCAGCGCCACCGCGAGAGCGCGGGCGCCGACTACGCAAAGGAAGAGCACATGGAGGCTGCCCTGGCTGAACTCGGTATCGAGGTGGACCCCTACGACCTCTCGGAGGCCGCCAGCGGCGTCGGCGGTGTCGAGTGAGCCGGCTGTGAGCGGGGTCAGGCCGCCATCCCGGCCGCGGTTCGTCGTCTGTCGATAGGGGGTTCGATACCCTTTTTAACGGCTCCCTTCTTCAGGGCCGACATGACACGCGGGCCGCGGGCACAGTTGGCCGAAAAGATCGCCGGCGAAGTGACGCTGAGTGAGGAGCCAGGCGCAACGCTGCGGAAGTGGCGCACCGACTTCGAGGTCGCACAGACCGACCTCGCCGAGGAACTCGGCGTCTCCCCCTCTGTTGTTTCGGACTACGAGAGCGGCCGGCGTGAAAACCCCGGGGTCGGGGTCGTCCGCCGGACGGTCGACGCGGTGCTCGACATCGACGAGCGCCGCGGCGGTTCGAAGCTCCGCCAGCACGCGCGCGTTCTCTCGGCGGGCTTCGACAGCGACGTTGTCCACGACCTCCGGGAGTACCCGGCGAATGTCCCGCTTGAGCGGTACTACGACGCTATCGACGCAGCCGAACTGGTCCGCGGGGACCGTGACGCGGTCGCCGGCCACACGGTTATCGACTCGGTCCGCGCCATCCAGCGCCTCTCCAGCGACGAGTTCTACCAGCTGTACGGACAGAGCACTAACCGTGCACTGGTGTTCACCGGGATCACCCGCGGCGAGTCACCGCTGGTTGCCCTGCGCGTGGTCACACCGACGCCAAACGCTGTTGTCCTTCACGGACTCGAGGACTCGGCGGTCGGGAACACGCGGCCGACCTGGCCCGGATCGACGGCTACTCGCTGGCGACGACGACGCTCCCGCTTGAGGGGGTCCTCGATGGGCTCGGCGGCCTCCCCTGACGGCCGCAACCCCGCCGCGTCGGGCCCAGGCTACTCGACGTAGGTGTACTTCCGTTCGCCCATCCGTCCCCACCCGTCGAAGGCAAACTCCCCGTGAGGGGTTGTCAGCGGCTCCATGTCGGTCTCCTCGTCACGGTTGTGCACGTCGTGGATCGCCTCGTACTGCTCGAAGGTGATCGGCGTCCGGTCGGCGACCCGGTCCATGATGTTGATAGCCGTTATCTCCTCGTGCCAGCCGTCCTGGATGGTCTCGGCGTGGATCTCCGCCTGCGCGCCGCTCCCGTAGGAGGCCACCAGCAGTCGCTCTCCGGTCAGGTCGACCCCTTCCTCGGCGGCATTTAGCAGGCCGGCGACCCGGGCGAGATGGACCGACCCGGTGTACCAGTTGCCCACCTCCCGGGAGACGGTGAGGGTCGGCTCGATGGTCCGGGCGTACCAGCCCTGGTAGTGGTCGGTCCCGGCCAGCGCGTTGGTGTACTCTGTGACGGCCTCAAGATACGCCTCGCTGTCGTCGAAGGCCTCCTGCCTGGGCTGGCGGCCGATCTCCTCGACCAGCGCCTCCTCGACGTCCGTGCCACGGATGGCGTGGCGGTACCCCAACACGGCGGCCTTGCTGACCATCCCCGGGAACGGCGTGTGAAACGGGGCGAAGGCGAAGTTGTCGGGGTGGGTGTCTCCGCCGGCGCTCTCGAAGTCCTCCAACGCCTCGCGCATGCGGGCGAGATACACCTGGACCGACCGCTTGCCGTCGACGCTGGGGAACTGCTGGTCGGGCTTCAGAAAGTCCGTCTCGTCGGCGCTCCCGTAGCCCTGCTCGACAGAGAAGGAGACAACGTCGGGCTCGGAGTCGACGAGCATCGCCACCGCGCCCGCGCCCTGGGTTGCCTCGCCGGGGTCGTCACGCTCGTAGAGGGCGGTGTCGGTCGCGATAACCAACCCCGCGCGGCCGCGGTTCCTGCCTGCCCGGATCCAGTTGAACGCGTCGTCAAGCGCCTGTGTCCCCGAGATACAGGCGAACTTCCGCTCGCCCTTGTTGGCGTGGTGGAAGCTCCCGTCGTACCGCTGTTCGAGACAGCCCGCGATGTACGTCGAGACGGGCTTGGAGTGGTCGAAGGCGCTCTCGGTTGCCACGTCGATTCGGCCGATGTCCTCGGGCTCTAAACCTTTCCGCTCCATCAGCCGGTGGGCGGCGTTTGCCCCCATCGTCACGATATCCTCGTAGACATCCGGGAACGAGGAGGCGTTCAGCCCGAGCCCTTTGGTGTACTTCTCCGGGTCGTCGCCCTGTGCCGGCGCGAACTCCTCGGCCAGGTTGAGTTCTAACTTCCCGGTCCAGACCTCGATGCCGTCGATCCCTGCCTCTGTCATATATGTAGTAGTCGATGAGGTTGTATAAGAGTCCGTCGACTGATAGTTCGTCGGCTGTCGAAATACGGTATTATGGGCTGCTGGTTACAGTCTTGGACTGTAGCTCCCGGTTCCCAGCAGCATCCTTCGCAACGACGGTCACTGTGTAGTCCTGATTTGGCTGAATACCGTCTGTTTCTACAATCAGGTCTGTTCGGCTGACCGTCGCTGAAGCGTCCAGCCCAGTAGCGTTCTGGCTGCCGATAAGGGTCCCACCGGAGTCTCTGACTGTGACGTTGACTGACGAGAGCCCGGAGGCGGAGTCCTCAACCTCAAGATCCCCGATACTTGCATTGTTAGTATCTTTGTCAACGCTGACACCGCTGAAGGTCACCACCGTTGGACGCTGGGTATCCTCGGCGGCCACGGTTATATTAACCACATCGCTTGACCCACCGCTGACGACGTAGACCGCTGTCGTTCCAGTATTATTCGCTGTCACTGTCGTCTGATTCTCGCCGGAGCTGTTGGTCACTCCCTCGTCAGGTTTGACCGTGACAACGCTGGTGTTACTCACAGCGTAGTCGAAATTCAGCCCCTCCGCGGTGATGGATGCATTGGTAGCAAACTCTCTTGTGCTGCCAGCGAAGTCAAAGGTGAAATTATCGGTCAGCCAATTTACCCCGTACGCCCCGCCGCTGTTACCGCCGTCGCCTGTCACGCTCACGCTCACCGTCGCGTTCTCCGGAGTCGACCCGTCGAACCCAGTCCCGACCGCCCCAAGACCGAACTCCAACTGCTTGGCTCCAGTCGTCCCTGTCGCCTGATAGACGAAGCTCACCTGCCCATCGGCGCCCGTGAACTGGCGCGCGCTCGTTGTTCCCGACCCCTCGAACTGTCCGTCCGGTGCCGACACGTTGACCGACACGTTCCCGACTGCGTTTGCGAAGGTGTCCCGTACGCTCAGCGTGAGTTCGGTGCTGTCCCCCGCGTTCACACTTGCCTTGCCGTCGTCGGCAACAGTGAGGTACGCGGCAGGCTCGTCCGCTACCTCGCTGCCAACGCCTACCTTCATCATGCGCAGTTGGTAGTCGTCGTCCTCGAAGGTAACCCTGATACTGTAGAGCCCGTCAGGGCGAGCGCTCCCGCCGACGCCGGTAACGTACTTTCGGCTGCTGTCGTCGGTCGCACCATCGTACTCGCTTGCCAGGGTCTCGTTCCACATCGCCGGGGGAAATCGCGAGGGGAACGACACCGAGAGTTCCTCCCCGCTTGCGTTTGTCACCGTCGTCGAACCGGTGGGCGTGCTGACCGGCTGCACGTCGACGGAGTACGACCCCGACTGGGCCGCCTGTAGCGAGCCGTTCAGCACGACCAGTGTGAGTTCGTTGCCGTCGACCATCGTCTGCCCCGTCAGACTCCTGTTGGCGTCGCTGAACTGATTGTACAGCAGCGTGTTGTCGTAGACCGTCCGCGGCGCGTTCCGGTACTCGTTGTACTCGGGGCTGTACTCGAGCAACCCGGTCGAGAAGGCTCGCTCGCCCCCGTCCCAGTAGTCGGCTGACTCGCTGTCCTGTGCAACGGCGTTAGTTATCGAGAGATTGATACCGCTGTCCGTCGTTCCCACGGTTCTGAGGGCCCCGGAGGGAGGCGGCGGGTTGGCCGCAGCGACCCGCGAGGGATAGGTGGTTCCGAGGTCAACGGTCACAGACGACCCGGCTGTCCTGCCTGCGGAGGAGACAATCGCGCTCCGGAGTTCCTGCAGTTGCCCCTGGACCTGCTGGTTGTGGTTGAACTCCACCTCGCTGTTCTGGTCCGGGACGACAAAGGCCTGGTAACTGGCGAAGGAGACGACCAGCACGCCGAAAATCAGGATAAACCCGACCTGGATTGCTTGCCCACGCTCATCCTCCAGGAGCCGCATATAAATCCTGTTGGTAGTTGTGTGGCAGCGGATAAAAGCCGTCTGGCCATCGCGCGGTAGCCTAAGACCCGTCCCGTCCTGAACGGTCCTGTGCGTCCAGGAACTCAGTCCTCGTCGTCCGCTTCCTCGACGACCTCGGGGTCGGCGAGGGCGGTCTGGAGGCTGTCGAGCCCGTTGACCCACTCCGCGACCAGGCCAAAGTCCAGTTCGTCGGCGAGTTCGCGGTCGAGGTCCTCGCCGTCGATGACCAGCGTGCCGGCCTGGACACAGTAGCCCAGCGCGGCTTCCATGTCCTCCTCGGCCTCGGCCTCCGCGGCGGCCTCGATGTACCCCGGGACAGCCCCTTCCTCGGCTGGCCCGCCGACGACGTACTCCTGGGCGGTGTAAAGAACACACATCAGTGAGGTCTGGACGCCGTCGATCAGCACCGCGGTCTCCTCGCTGTCGAACTCCTGCTCGGCGAGCACCACCTCCTCGATCCCCTCGAGTTCCTCCAGAGCGGTCCCCTCCTCTATCTCCCCGTTCTCGAAGTCGGTGAGGATCTTCGCGACCGCGATGGCGGTGTCGTCCTGTAGGTTCAGGAGCAACCGGGCCGAGTCCTCGTCCTCGGGGTCAAGATCCTCCGACTCCACGCGCTGTAACCAGTTGTGCCAACGTTCGTCGGTGTAGTACTCGCCCGGGGATTCGCTCATGTTCCTCG
>JBLGCN010000109.1:0-7024 GCA_047617405.1 Natronomonas sp. | reverse complement strand
ATCCCGGTTCGGGTGTCGCGGTGGTTGACCGACAGCGAAAACGAGGAGCGGTCGTCGTAGCTCAGCTCGTGGTCGGCGGCTGCGGGGTGGTCCAACTGCTCCTGGAGGAAGGGGAGCCCAAAGGCCTCAGCGACGGCGTCGGAGACGGCAACACAGACCAGCCCGCCGGCATCGTTGCGCAGGCGGGCAACGGCGTCGGGGGTGACGGCACCGGCGGGGTAGACGAGGTCGGTCTCGCCCTCCCGGTCGGCGGCGTCGTGGATACAGACCGGACGGCCGTCGGCGAAGGCGTCGACTGCCGCGGTCACGCCGGCCTGCTCACCCTTCGACATCGACAGTCACCTCCTCACCGTCTTCCAGTTCGAGCGTGTCCCGGAGCCGCACCGGTGCGATCACCTCGAGGTGGTCGTCGCCGTGGTGGGTCCGCTCGGGCGTGATGATGTGAGCCTCGGCGCAGGTCCCCTCGTCGGCCTCGAGTGTCGTGGGGTAGCAGTAGGCCGGCCCGTAGGAGCGGTCCTCGTTCTCCCAGCCCTCGATTGTGACGGGCTCGAAGGAGCTCAGCCGGGCGCGCTTGCGTACACTGTCAGGTGTGAGGTCGATATTCAGTGTCCCCGCAAAGGGCTCGTACCCCAGCTTCTGAATAAACTGGCGCATATACCCTTCCAGGGTGATGTAGTGACGCCCCTCCCCCATCCCACTGGTGACGGTGCCCGAGAGTGTCACACCGGTATCGCGCTCGAAGACCTGTCGGTAGTCTGCGTACTCGGCCTGGAGGCGCTGGGCACCCCGCTCGGTGAGTTCGACCCACTGCCCGTCGCTGACGACATCGCGGTCGAGGTGACCCCCCTCCTCGAGCCGCTGGAGACGCCGTGAGGCGGTCTGTGTCGAGGCGTCGAGCCGTTCACCCAGCCCCGAACAGGAGAGCTTCTCCTGGCCGTCCAGCGCACCGAGCAAGGCGAGATGTTTCAGCGTGAGCACCCCGTCGGCCCCGAGCGCTCGCTGTTGTTCTGACATACCTCTAGTTTAGTTCCCAATGGTGATAAGCATACTGGAAGTGTGAAACATCTCAGTTCCGTGAAACCCCCTCCTCCTCCTCGAAGAGTTCCTGAACGTCGCGCTCCTCGGTGTCACCGAAGCCGGCGCTAAGCACTCGGGTGAGCGCGTCCTCGACGGTCTCGCCGGTTTCCTCGTAGCGGTCGGGCGTAACCTCGATGACAAACCCGGTGGTGATGTTCGGTGCCGTCGGCAAAAAGAGGAGTTCCCGGCCGTCGTCGGTCCGTTTACCGGTCTTGAACGCGGTCATCCGCATCCCATCCCACGTCTCGACCTTGACCGGGGCCTGGAGTTCGTCGGTGCCGCTAACGGCCGTCTCGACAGCCATCTTCGAGGCGTTGTAGACGACGCGGAGCCCCGGGATCTGGTTGACAACGTCGTCGAGAACCCCCTCGAGTATCCCACCCAGTGCGGTCCGCATCAGGTAGCCGATGGCAAAGACCAGGAGGACAGAGACGACGAGTGTGACCGCGACCCGCAGTGGCGGCGGGTCAATCGCCACCGGCACGGTCGCGAGTTGGCTGTACAGCCAGCTGATGACGAACGCCACCACCAAAACGGGGACGAGAACGACCAGCCCGCTGGCAAAGTCGCGTTTCCAGCCAGCCATTATCCCCTCTCGCGGCGGCGAGGTAATGAGCCTTCAGGTACCCAAACTCGGTACCCCTGAGCCGGGGTGGACGCCGCTGTGGCGCCGTCGGGCGGGCACGGGATCCGGGGAGATTAAGAGGCGGCCTGTCGACCCGCCGGCATGGACCCGGTCGCGACAGTTGCCACGGCGCTGTGGGCGATGGTGCCCGCCTACGTCCCAAACAACGCCGCCGTGCTGTTCGGGGGCGGCCGCCCCATCGACGGCGGACGGACGGTGGGCGGTCGGCGTCTGCTCGGCGACGGCAAGACCTGGCGGGGAGCCGTCGCCGGCTGGCTCGCGGGGGCCGGAGTAGCGCTGCTGCTCCGGGAGTTCCGCGTCCCCGCCGGCACGGCACTCGGTGTTGGGTTCCCGACGGTCCCGCTCGCGGCGGCGCTCGCCCTGCCCCTGGGGGCGATGCTCGGGGATATCGGTGCCTCCTTCCTGAAGCGACGGACGGGCCGGGAGCGCGGCGCACCCCTCCCGGGACTCGACCAGCTTGACTTTGTCGCCGGGGCGCTCCTGCTCGGGGTCGTGGCTGCTCCCTCCTGGTTTCTCGACATCTTCACTCTGCCCGTTCTGGCGGTCGTACTGGTCGCCACGCCGGTCCTCCACGTCGCGACCAACGTGGTCGCCTACCTGGCCGGACTGAAAGACGAGCCGTGGTAGCACAGTCGGTGTCAGCAACCACCGTCCGACGGCCGGTACCGACGCCGTGCCGCCCGGGACGCTGCCGCCGAACGAGACAGGACCAACTCGGGGGCGACTCGACACTCGATATCGTGACGGGCTATATATGGCCGCCGACGGGAAACCCGGTATGTGCCCACTCGTTCGGAATCGGTTGTCCGCGCCGGCCGCACGCGACGAGCACAGGGGCTGCCGACCCGGCGGACCGGACCGACCGGTCACAGGAACGGGGACGCGGACACCGGCCCGTCGGCCCGCGGTTGCCCGACTGGTGACCACACTGCCGGTCCACGGGCGGCTGACACGTGACACGTGTCACCGGAGCCGGTCCACCCTCGGTGACCGAGGTGGGCTGGTGTGAGCGACGACCAGCCGGTGGTGCTCCTCGTCGAGGACGAGCGCGACCTCGCGGACTCGTTCAGTTCGCTGCTGGACGGCGAGTACGATGTGCGGGTCGCGTACAACGCCGAGACTGCGCTCGACCTGTACGACGAGACCGTCGACGTTGCCCTGCTCGACCGTCGTATGCCGGGGATGTCCGGCGACGATGTCCTCCGGCATATCCGTGACGAGCCGGGCGACTGCGGGGTTGGAATGCTGACCGCCGTCGACCCGGCCCCGGATATCGCTGACATGGGGTTCGACGAGTACATTGTCAAGCCCGCCAGCGGTGACGAACTGCTGTCGCTGGTCGAAACCCTCCTGCAGCGAACAGCGTGTGACGAGGCGCTCCGGCGACACTACCGGCTGACGAACAAGATCGCCTTGCTCGAGGAGTATCTCGAGCCCGCCGAGCTGGCAAACAGCGAGGAGTACCAGCGGCTGAACGCGGAGCTGGCCGACGTGGACCGGACCGCGTCCGAGGCCGTCGAGGAGCTGGACTCCGAAGATGTCGGCGCCATCCTCCGGTCGGACTCACAGCCATGACCGATATGACGAATCCGGTGGCCGGCGACGCGGTCGCGGAGACCGCCCGGTCCTTCGACCCCGGGACGAATGTCCTCGTTGTCGACGAAAGCGGCGGCGAGGCACTCCCGTTCAGTCTCCGGCACACGGACGCGGACGGGGGGATTGCGGTCGTGACAACCGACCGTCCGGCCCCGTCCGTCGCCGACGCCGCCGGGCGCTCGCTCGCCGACGGCACACGACTCGATATCGTGGACTGTACCGGCGGGTCGACGGAGGCTGACACCCCCGCTGTGGACTCGCTCGTCTCCGCCGGCCAGGCCCTCCCCTCTGTCGGGGAGGCGACCGTCGACACCGTCCAGGGCGCCGGGCCAACGACGCTGTCGACTGTCTACCTCGGCTCGGTGTCGACGCTGGTGGCCCGGTCCACGGTCCAGCAGGTCTACAAGCTGCTGTACATGGTGGCAGACCAGGTGCGGGCCAACGGTCTCGTGGCATTTTATGCGTGGGACGGGCCGTCCGAGGAAAAGACACTCCGGATCCTCGGACAGGCGCTCGACCGGCGGGTGTCACTTGACGGACGCGACGAGCCGACCGTCCGCTCGTCAACCGAGTGGAGTGGAGACGATGGATGAACAACTCGACCAGCAAGCAAGCGGCGCGGACGCCTCGGGTCCGGACGCGACGTTTGCGACGGTCGCCGACCTTCTGGACTCGTGGAGCCCACACGCGGGCCGGAACACCCCTGCGGCACGGGACCTGCGCTGGTACCTGAATGAGGAGCTGAACGACGGTGACACCTCGGTCTGGAACCGGGATATTGTCGAGCGACGGCGGGGGTCGTCGTCGGCTGATGTGGTCGTCAACGGGGAGATCGGTGTCAAACTCGTCGAGCGAACCGGCTCGGCCGACCCCGGCGACCTGACGGTCGTCATCCGGCTGCTGTCCAACCAGTACAACTATCTCGTCATCTACTGGCTGGACACCTCGCCGGTCGAGGCGGACTACCGGCGGAACGTGGAACGGACACTCTCGGCCGCACAACTCGGTATCAAGGACCTCCGGTTCGTGACGGCCCCTTCGGACGCGTCGGGACTGAACCCGCCGGCTCAGTCGGCAGTCGGCGGTTCAGGGCTCAGACGGCCGCTGTTTGCCGGGGTACTGTCGGTGCTCGGGGCCGGGGCAGCCGGGGTGCTGGTCACCCACCTCTCCGAGCTGAGCCAACTGTTCGTGTTCGGTATCGCCGGGGTGATTGCCCTCTCGGCGGTACTCATAGTGATTAGTGCGAATAGTTTCATTGAGGGTGCCGAATGACGCGGATTCAGCGGCTCCTCTCACGACACGGATAGTCACGGCCGTAAAGACCTGCACTAATCAGTATCAGTGTCTTTGGGGTCACCCAGTGACGGCCGCGACCGTCCCCCGGCTGTTCCGGGGTGTGCGTCTCCGACCCCGGCACCACCCGGCCCTGGCCGGTGCGGAGCGAAAATACTGCCGCCAGAAAGTGGTGTCCTTTTCACCCCTGGCCGTCGATGTATGGGTAATGAGTGCACGCGGCCGGACGCTGCGGCTGGCAACCCGAGGGTCTGACCTTGCCCTCCGCCAGGCGGCCATCGTCCGGGACCTCCTCTCGACCCGGCGCCTCGATGTCGAACTCGTCGAGGTGGAGACGACGGGCGACCAGCTCCGCGACGAGCTGATCCACCGGCTGGGCACTACCGGCGCGTTCGTCCGTAGTCTCGACCAGAAGGTCATCGACGGCGAGCTGGACGCTGCGGTCCACTCGATGAAGGATATGCCCACCGACCAGCCACCCGAGCTGGTGGTGGCGGGTGTCCCGGAGCGCGCCGCTACGGGTGACGTACTCGTCACGCCCGACGGGTCCGGCGTGGCCGACCTCCCACCCGGGGCGGTCGTCGGCACCTCCAGCCTCCGCCGGCGCGCCCAGTTGCTCGCCCGTCGGCCGGCAATCGGGACCGAGGGGCTGCGCGGCAACGTCGACACCCGCGTCGAGAAGCTGCTCGCCCCGTCGCTGCAGCGCGAACACGAGCGCCGTGTAGAGGCTGCCGAACCCGACGGCGACAGCGAGGACAGTGAGGAGACAGCTGACGAGGGGGGCGAGACGACATTCGAGCGCTCCATCGAGGAGTGGTTCGACGGGCTCGCGGAGGTTGAGCGCCGCGCCCTGGAACGGGAGGTCGACACGGAGTACGACGCCATCTGTCTCGCGGAGGCGGGGCTGGCACGCAGTGGCCTGCTCCATCACCTGGAGTTCCAGCGGCTCCCCCCGACCGAGTTCGTCCCCGCGCCGGGCCAGGGGGCAATCGCCGTCACCGCGCTGGACGACGAGGTCGCGGAGACGGTCCACAGCGCTGTCGACCACCCGCCGACCCGTGTCGAGACAACCGTCGAGCGCACGGTTCTCTCGGAGCTCGGCGGGGGGTGTGTGGCGCCGCTCGGCGTCTACGCCCGGCTCCAGGGGGAGGTCGTGACTGTGGCCGCCCGCGTCCTCTCGCAGGACGGCACGGAGACGGTCACGGGTGAGCGGGAACTGCCGGCCGAGCGCCACGCGGCGGCGGCCGTCGAGTTTGCCGCCGACCTGGCGGCAGACGGGGCGAAACGGCTCGTACAACAGGCTGCTCGCGGGAGTGTCGACGAGGCCAAACGAGAATGAGCGAGGAGACCACAGACACCGGAGCCGACGCGGCCGCCGAGGGGACAGTCTACCTGGTCGGCTCGGGCCCGGGCGACCCGGAGTTACTGACGGTGAAGGCCCGTCGACTGCTCACGGAGGCCGACACGATCCTCCACGACAAGCTCCCCGGCCCGGATATCCTCGAGGAGATCCCCGACAGCAAACGCGAGGACGTCGGCAAGCGTGCCCACGGCGAGGGGACCTCGCAGACGTACATCAACGAGCGACTGGTCGAACTCGCGCGGGCCGGCGAGACGGTCGTCCGCCTGAAGGGCGGCGACCCGACGGTGTTTGGTCGCGGGGGCGAGGAGATGGTGTATCTCGCCGAGCGCGGCGTCCACTTCGAGGTGGTGCCGGCGGTGACCTCCGCCGTCGCCGGCCCGGCGGTCGCCGGGATCCCCGTCACCCACCGTGACCACGCCTCCGCCGTCACGTTCGTCACCGGCCACGAGAACCCCGACAAGGAGGACTCGGCGGTCGACTGGGAGGCGCTGGCCGCGACCGGCGGAACCATTGTCGTCCTGATGGGTGTCACACGCCTGCCCGAGTACACGGCGGCGCTGGCCGAGGCCGGGATGGCCCCGTCGACGCCGGTCGCGCTCGTCGAGCGGGCCACCTGGGACGGCCAGCGGGTCGCCACCGGCACGCTCGAGACAATTGTCGAGACCCGCGACACCGCGGGGATCGAGCCGCCCGCGCTCACCGTCATCGGGGACGTCGCCGTCACCCGCGAGCGTGTTATCGACTTCCTGGCCACGACGGAGGGCGACCCGTGACCGGTGACCGGACTGTCGCGGTCTTCCGGCCGGCCGACGAGCGTATCGACGAGGCGGCGGCGCTGCTGGAGCAACTGGGGGTCGACCCCCTTCCGGACCCGATGCTCGAGGTCAACCCGACGGGTGCGAGCCCTCGGGCGGACGCCGACTACACCGTCCTGACGAGCAAGACCGGGGCCGAACTCGCCGCCGAGGCCGGCTGGACCCCCGACGGCGCGGTCTGTGCCATCGGTGAGGCCACCGCCGACGCGCTCGAGGCAGCGGGTTACGCGGTCG
>JBLGCN010000108.1:0-7061 GCA_047617405.1 Natronomonas sp. | reverse complement strand
CGGGATCACCGCCGAGGAGATCGACGTCGCTGAGGTCCACGACTGCTTCACGATCACCGAACTCGTGACCTACGAGGACCTTGGCTTCTGTGAGAAGGGCAATGGCGGGGACTTTGTCGACTCCGGCGCGCCCGAACTCGACGGGGAGAAGCCGGTCAACCCGTCGGGCGGCCTGCTCGCGAAGGGCCACCCTATCGGCGCCACCGGTGTCGCACAGATCAACGAGATCTACGAACAGCTACGTGGTGAGGCCGGCGCGGTCCAGGTCGGCAACGACCCCGACTACGGCCTCCAGCACAACGCCGGGATCGGCCGCAACGCCACCGGCAGTATCTCCTGTGTGAACGTCCTCTCGAGAGAGCGACCCTGACGGGGGCCGGCGACACCCGGGTCTCTGTGCCCTCTTCTGGCTGGAACGCCCGCAGTACTCGGACCGACGGAGCCCCTGCCTCGGTCAGGCTCACGGCCGACGCCTGCCGGAACACATACAACCGTCCCGTGAGACGGCCTGCACATGACGACACACGAGGAGTGGACTGACCGGCAGGACAGCACTACGGTCGGGCTTGACAGCCACGAGGTCGAAATCGCCTACTACGAGGGCGGCGACCCTGCCGACCACACGGTCGTCTTCCTCCACGGGATCCCCACCTGGTCGTTTCTCTGGCGGGATATCGTGGGTGTGCTGGAGGACGACTACCACGTGCTCGCGCCGGACATGGCGGGGTACGGCAACTCCGACATGCGCGATGGTTTCGACCGCTCGGTTCGCGCACAGGAGGGGATGCTCGACAATCTGCTCGACGACCTCGGAGTGGAGCGTCCGGTCTCGCTGGTTGCCCACGACATCGGCGGCGGCGCCGCACTTCGGATGGCCGCCCACGAGCCGGCAGCGGTCGAGCGTCTCGTCGTCTCGAACGCCGTCTGTTACGACTCCTGGCCCGTCGAGTTCGTCGCAAATCTCGGTCTCCCCGGCACCACGGGGATGGACTTCGAGGAACTCGAAGGACAACTCGACTTTGCCTTCGGTGACGGCCTCTACGGTGACGCGGCGGAGCATCAGGACTTTGTCGAGGGGATGAAGGCGCCCTGGCTGACCGAGGCGGGGCGTCGGTCGCTCTCGCGGGACGCCGCCGCCACCAACACCAACCACACGACCGAACTCGACTACACCGCGATTACGGCCGACGTGACCTGCCTGTGGGGGGTCGACGACGTGATGCAGCCGGTCGCCTACGGCGAGCGTCTCGCCGAGGATGTCGCCGGCGAGGGCGAGGTCGTCCGGCTCGAGGACACCTTCCACTGGGTCGTCGAGGACCGGCCTGAGGCCTACCGGGAGGGGCTGGCAGACGCCTTTGGCGTGTAGGGCGGTGTCCCGGCCACGACGACGCTCGGCCCCTGACACGGGGCAAGTCGGGGCCAGAGTTAGGACGGTCCGCCTCTCAGTACCGATGATGGACGGCGTTCACGACCTCGGCGGCACCGACGGAACGGGACGGGTCTCGCACACGCCGACCGAGCCTGTCTTCCGGAATAAGTTCGAGCAGCGGGTGTTCGCGATGGTGATGGTGACGATGGCACAGCGGGCGTACACGATGGACGCGTTTCGCCACGCCATCGAGCGCATGGCGCCCGCGTGGTATCTCGACTCCTCGTACTACGAGCACTGGCTGGCGGCGATGGAGACACTCCTCGTCGAGCGCGGCGTCGTCGACGCCGACGAGTTACGCGAGCGTCTCGAGCAGGCGCGGGCCGGTGAGGTCACGATACCGGAGCGGACCGACCCCGAGACGGCCGAGCTGATGCGGACGGTGGTCGAGAGCGGCGGCGAGACGTACCGCGGCCCCGGCGAGCCGGCGTTCGAGACCGGCGAGACTGTCAGGGTGCGCAACATCCACCCGGAGGGACACACCCGCTGTCCGGCGTATGTCCGCCGCGCGGAGGGGACCGTCCAGGCGGTACACGGCACACACGTCCTGCCGGACGCACGCGCACACCGGGAAGGTGAGTCCCCGGAGCCGCTGTACTCGGTCCGCTTCGAGGGCGAGGCGCTGTGGGGGCCCGACGCCGAGGCCAACACGAGCGTCTCCGTCGACCTCTGGGAGAGCTATCTCCGGTCGCCGTGAAGGCCCCCGCGGTCGACTCCGCGCCCTGGTGGGTAGTTTAAAGCCACGTCGGCGCCACGACACACCGTATGACCGGCGACCACAACCACGGCCGCGACGACCCGGACCATCCGGTTCCGACCGACGACCCGGAGGCCCGTGCCCGCGCACTACAGTCGCTACTCGTCGAGAAGGAGATGCTCTCGACCGACGCGGTTGACGAGGTGGTGAGTCTCTACGAGGAGGAGGTCGGGCCGATGAACGGCGCCGAGGTGGTCGCCCGCGCCTGGAGCGACCCCGACTACCGGGCGTGGCTGCTCGATGACGGCACCGCCGCGATCGGTGACCTCGGCTACACGGGCGTTCAGGGGGTCGACATCGAGGTGAAGCCAAACACCCCCGAGACACACAACGTCGTGGTCTGTACGCTCTGTTCGTGTTACCCGTGGCCGGTGCTCGGGCTCCCGCCGACCTGGTACAAGTCGCCGCCGTACCGGTCGAAGGTGGTCAAGCGCCCGCGGCGCACGCTCCGTGAGGAGTTCGACCTCGACGTGCCCGAGGACACCGAGGTCGGGGTCTGGGACTCTAGCTCCGAGATCCGGTATATGGTGCTCCCACAGCGACCGGAGGACACTGAGGGGATGTCGGAGGCGGCGCTGGCCGAGTTGGTCACCCGTGACTCGATGATCGGCGTCGAGCGACTGGGTGGACGGAGCGCGGAGGAGTTGGCGTGACCGACGACCTCAGGACGGTCATCGGCGACGTTCGTGAGGCGACCGAGCCGCCGGGCGAGGACGACGTCGCCTTCGACGCGCCGTGGCAGGCTCGGGCGTTCGCGCTGACTGTCGCGTTGCGCCGCGAGGGGGACTTCCCGTGGGACGCGTTCCGGACGCGATTGGTCGAGGAACTGGAGGCCTCGGCGGACGCCGCCGAGGCCCCGGCCGACGCCACGGACGCCGAGGCGGCGTACTACGAGGCGTGGCTGACCGCCTTCGAGCGGCTGCTGCTCGAGGAGGGAACGCTCGACGACGAGGCGTTGGCCGGGCGGGTCGCGGCGTTTGCCTCCGGCGAGCGCGACGCCTCGGAGTTCGTCGTCGGCGACCGTGGACACGACCACGACCACGACCACCCGGACCACGACCACTGAGACGGCGGACAGTCCGTGGCTCAGCCGGTCCGGCTCACAGCGGCTCCTCGCCGTCGATGATCCGCTCGGCACGGTCGGCGAGTGCGGGAACCCGCTCGCGCATCTTCGGGTACATCGCGTTGTCGGCGTTGCCCTCGAGGTGCCGGCGGAAGAACATCTCGCCCAGCCCCGCGAGCTTGTAGACGGCGAGTGTCCGGTAGAAGCGGTCGTTGTCGTAGGAGAGCCCGGTCCGCTCCTCCCACCGGCTGACCAGCTCCCGCCGGGTCGGGAAGTCCTCGTGTTCCATGAACCGGGTCACCAGCTCCGGCAACACGGGGTCGGGGTCCTTCGCGTCCCGCCAGTAGGAGAGCATCCAGCCCAGGTCGAAGAAGGGGTCCCCGAGTGTCGACATCTCCCAGTCCAGGACGGCGGTGAGCCGGGCTGGGGTGTCCGGCCCGAAGATGACGTTGTCGTGTTTGTAGTCGCCGTGGACCAGCGTGTGCGGGTACTCCTCCGGGGTGTTCTCGCTCAGCCACCCGCTGACGCGGTCGAGTGCCGGCACCTCCCGCTCCTCGCTGGTGACCTCGAAGGCCCACTCGAGTTGCTCGTGCCAGCGGTCGACCTGGCGTTCGGTGTACCCTTCGGGGTAGCCAAACTCCGCCAGCCCGACGGCCTCGACGTCGACCTGGTTGATCTTCGCGAGCGTGTCGACGAGTTCCTCGCCGACCCGCCGGCGCCCCTCGGGAGTGGCGAGACGGTCGGGGACGCCCGCCCGGGGTACATCGCCGGGGACCCGCTCCATCACGTAGAAATCCGAGCCGATAACACTGTGGTCGTCGCAGGCCGCCACTGTTGTCGGGACAGGTACGTCGATGTTCTGGAGTGCACTCATCACCTCGTGCTCCCGGAGGACATCGTGGGCGGTGTCGGCTGTCTCACCCGGTGGCGGTCGGCGGATGATGAGCGTCCGGTCACCCCACTCGACGGTGAGTGTCTCGTTGGAGTTGCCGCCCTCGTGGCGCTCGACACTGTAGGTCTCTGTCGGCCCGAGTTCCGCCGCCAGGAACGTCCGGAGCCTGTCCACGTCGACCAGACGTTCGAAGTAGTCGTCGGCGTCTGCCATGGTGCTCTCTGGACGGCCGACGTATGAAAACATGTGGGGTCCGTCCACACACGGCCGTTGACGGAGACCGGACACAGGGCTCAAGCCGTGGTACCACCCCACACGAAACTGGGCCGAATCCCCGGGTTAACGCGCTGAAACACCTGCGAGCGAACGATACAGCAATTTTTATGAGGCCACTCGGACTTTGCTTAGTGATGACGAACCTCGTCACCGACGTCGCGGAGACGGTCGAAACACACCCCGACCAGCCGGCCATCTCATTTCGCGGGGCGGAGGTCACATATGAGGAGTTCTGGCACCGGACGGGTCAGCTGGCGCAGGCGCTGACAGACGCCGGCCTGACGCCCGGCGACCGGGTCGGGGTCTACCTCCCCAACCTCCCGCAGTTCGTCGTCTCCTACTACGGGGTACTCCGGGCCGGCGGGGCCGTCGTCCCGATGAACCCACAGTACAAGACCCGCGAGATCGGCCACATGCTCGCGGACAGCGAGGCCCAGGCCGTTATCGGGCTGGCCGACCTCGTCCCGTTCGTCCAGGCGGTCCAGGACGACGACGAGGTCGACGACAGCGTCGAGACGGTGGTCGCGGTCGACGGCGAGGCCGAGGGTGCCACCCCCTTCGCGGACTTCCTGGCCGACGAGTCGATGGGGACTGTCGACCGCGCCGACGACGATATCGCCGCCCAGCCGTACACCTCCGGGACGACCGGCACGCCAAAGGGCGTGCTCCTGACCCACCACAATCTCGGCTGGATGACCCGTCACGCCGGCGACGTGATGGCCGAGGACTACGGCCCCGACGACAAGCTCCTGGGCGTTCTCCCGCTCTTTCACATCTACGGGATGACCGTCGTGATGAACGCCAGCCTCTACAACGGCTCGACGTACTACCCGATGGCGGAGTGGGACACCGAGCGGGCCCTCTCACTGATCGAAGACGAGGGGGTCACGATTATGCACGGTGTCCCCGCGATGTACAACGACATCATCAACACGGAGGGCGCCGCCGACTACGACCTCTCCTCGCTGCGCTTTGTCAACTCCGGGGGCTCCTCGATCCCGGTCGAGGTTATCGACCGCTTCGAGGCCACCTACGACATCCAGCTCAACGAGGGCTACGGGCTGACCGAGACCAGCCCGATCACCCACGCCAACCGGCCCGACGCCCGCCGGAAGGGGGCAATCGGCAAGACGATCCCCGGCGTCGACGCAAAGGTCGTCGACGACGACTTTGAGGAGATGCCCCGCGTCGAGGCGGGCCCGGTCGACGAGGAGGAACACGACCTCGACGAGATCGTCGGCGAACTCGTCGTCTCCGGGCCGAACGTGATGCAGGGCTACCACGGCCGACCGGCGGCAAACGAGGAGGCCTTCACCGAGGCCGAGGGTGAGACCTGGTTCCACACCGAGGACCTGGGCTACTGGGACGAGGACGACTTCTTCTACGTCATCGACCGCGAGAAACACATGATCGTCACCGGCGGCTACAACGTCTACCCCCGCGAGGTGGAGGAACTCCTCTTCGAACACCCCGACGTGGCCGACGCCGCCGTCGTCGGCATCCCCGACGACCGCCGCGGCGAGACGGTCAAGGCGTTTGTCGTCCCGACCCCTGACGCCGGGGCCGGCCCCGAGGAGATAACGGAGTACTGTCTGGACAACATGGCGGCGTACAAACACCCCCGTGAGGTCGAGTTCGTCGAGGAACTCCCCCGGACGACGACCGGGAAGGTCCAGAAGTTCGAGCTCCGCGAAGCCGAGCAGGGCGAGGCCTCCGAGTAGGTGAGCAGGGAGACCGAGCAGGGCGAGGTCTCCGAGCAGGTGAGCGGTGAGAAACGAGCCGCGAGCAGGGAGACCGAGCAGGGCGAGGTCTCCGAGCAGGTGAGCGGCGAGAAACGAGCCGCGAACCCCGGGCGCGTGAGCCAGCACTGTGCGGGGTGACTGCCGGCCGAGACGGTAAACGTATCATCGGTTTTTGCGTGTAGCGCACGCACAATACCGCCGGACGACGGCCGGTCCGGGCCCGAGCGAGGGGAATCCGCATCCGGTGGAACTTTACGAGGTGCGGACGCAGACTCTGGCAGTCATGCACGTAGATGACATCGACCGCGTCACGGTTCTGGGCGCGGGGAATATGGGCCACGGTATCGCGGAGGTCGTCGCCATGGCCGGCTACGACGTCGTGTTACGCGACATCGAGCAGGAGCTGGTCGAGGACGGCTACGAGGACATCGAGTGGAGCCTCCGGAAGCTCGCCGAAAACGACCGCCTCGACGAGCGCCCTGAGGATATCCTCGGTCGTATCGACACCGAGGTCGACCTCGAGACTGCGGTCGACGGCACCGACATGATTATTGAGGCCGCCCCCGAGGATTTAGAGCTCAAACGGGACATCTACGCGGACCTCGACGAGTACGCCCCCGAACACACGATCCTGGCCTCGAACACCTCCTCGCTGCCGATCACCGACATCGCGAAGGCGACCGACCGCCCCGAGCAGGTCGTCGGGACGCACTACTTCAACCCGCCGGTGAAGATGGACCTCGTCGAGGTCATCTACGGCTCCGAGACGGCCGATGAGACCGCCGAGGCCGCCTACGAGTTCGTCGAAGCGATCGACAAGACACCCATCTACGTCCGGAAGGATGTCCGCGGGTTCGTCGTCAACTCGGTGCTTGGCCCCTTCGGCGACGAGGCCGCCTGGA
>JBLGCN010000107.1:0-7099 GCA_047617405.1 Natronomonas sp. | reverse complement strand
TAGCGCCGAGGCCGACCACCGTGACGGTGCTCCCCCGGAGTTCCCGCGTCCGGTAGTGACGCCACTCGTTACGTTCCTGCCGGCGACGCCCCTCGAGAAGACCGGCCGCGAAGGTCAGTATCGCGCCCACCACGTGTTCGGCGACGTTCGGCCCGTGGACGCCGGCGGCGCTCGTGACTGCGACCCCGCGCTGCTTGAATCGCTCGGTCGGGAGGTGGTCTGTGCCCGCCCACGCACAGGCGAACAGTTCCAGGTCCGCTGCGGCCGCGAGCACGTCGTCGTCGATGGTCCGGCCGGTCGCCACGGTGGCCTCGGCGGCCAACTCACGCTCCGCACCCGGTGTCCGGGCGTGGACCACCCGCCGGTCGGGGAGTCGCTCGCGCAGCTCCGCGGCGTAGTCGGCGACAGGCATCCCGTGGACCCCGGTCCGCAACACGAGCACGTCGGGCGTATCGGTCATGCCCCCGGGTTTGCGGCCCGCCAGCAAGTAACCTCCCCTCGGTGGGCGGGGGCAGGGGTCCCTGACAGACTGTCGGCCGTGTCAGTCCTCGCTCGTGGCCTGGCGCTCGGCCGAGCGGCGGGCGACCGCCTGCCACCGGTGACTCCGGAACCGAACAGCGTTGACCGCGGCCCGGCTGTACATGTCGACGAGGATTGCGGCGAAGACGGCGACGACACCGAGCCCGAACCCCGGCGCGAACCGCAGGTCACCGATGGCCGCCAGTGTGAGCCCCCCCGGCACCGCGAGGGCGGCAACCACGAGCCGGAGGACAGTCCCCAGCGCCATCCCGTACAGCGGCCAGGTGGTGTCCCCGGCGCCGCGGAGCCCGCCCTCGAGTGTCTGGGCGACGCTGGTGCCGGCGATCCCGAGGACGAACACCCAGATGAACGCCGCGGTGAGGTCGACCGACGCCGTCCCGAACAGGCGGGCAATCGGGTACGCGAGCGCGGCAACGACCACGCCGATGAGCAGTTGGGTGACGAGCGCGACCGTCACGGTCTCCCAGCCGTAGGCGGTTGCCTCGCCCTCGGCACCCTCACCCAGCCGCTGGCCGACGAGCGTGCTGGCGGAGGTCGCGTAGCCCCACCCGGGGATCATCGCCAACTGGACGACCTGGCGGCCAATGGCAAAGGCGGCCACGACGGGCGTGCCGAGAATCCCGAGCAGGTAGAGAAAGGGAAACCGCCCCAGTGTGGCGACCAGCCGCCGGCCGGCAAGCGGCAGCCCGACCCGGAGGATCTCACCTGCCATCCCGGTGTCGAGCTGTGTCCCGCCGAGCCGAAAGCGAAGCGGAAACCGCCCCGAGAGATAGATCGCCGCAAAGACGGCCGCGCCAATGACGTTTGCGACGGCCGTCCCCAGGGCGGCGCCGGTGATCCCCAGCCGTGGGGCGGGGCCAAGCCCGAAGATCAACACGGCGTTGAGGAGGATGTTGACGGGGATGATGACGAGGTTGACGTACATCGGCGTCACCGTGTCACCACACCCCTGCAGGCCCCGTGAGCCGATCATGCTGAGAAACCGGAAGACCAGCGCGAGCATGACCACCTGGAGGTATGCCGCGCCGAACTCGACGACGGCGGCGTCGGCGGTCAACAGCCCCATGAGCTCGTCGGCGAACACCCAGGAGACGGCCGTCAGCGGCACCGACAGCAGCACCGCAAACCAGACCGACTGCTTCACCGCGAGGTCGGCGGCGCCGTCCTCGCCGGCGCCTTTGAACCGTGAGACCAGGCTGATAGTCCCGCTAGAGACCGCGATAGCCAGGCTGAAGCCGACGAAGTAGAACTGAAAGGAGATCTCGAGGGCAGCAACCGCGGCGTCGGGCAGGGCAAGACTCACCATGAGGAAGTCGGTGATCCGGAGAACCGTCCAGATCCCCGCCGAGACCATCGACGGGGCGGCGAGTTCGAAGGTCGTCCGGGCGCGCTCGCGGCTGACGAGCCCGACCCACGCGAGCGCATCTGGAAAGCGAAGCAGCAGCCGCCGGACACGCTCGCGGAGCATCGCCGGCGTCTACCGACTACCGGGTCATATAGATTCGGGTGGCCAGCCCGCAAACCCGGGACCGGCGGCAACCGCCGGTCAGCCGTCCTGGCCGTAGGCCTCCAGCCGGTCGGCGACACGGTCGAGTTCCGCCTCGGGTAGCGGGTCGGCACCGCCGAGCGCCCGCGCCTGGCAGTCGAGTTGCGCGACGGCCTCGACGGCCTCGGCGGTCTCGACCGCCGCCGCGGCGTCCGGCCCGGTCGCCACGAGCCCGTGGTTGGCGAGCAGGCAAGCCCGGCTGTCGGCCGCGGCCATGGTGTCGACGGCGGTGGCCGCGAGGGTCGCCGTCCCGTAGGTGGCGTAGTCGGCGACCGGCACCTCACCGCCCGCGAGTGCGAGCATGTAGTGGACCGGTCGGACCGGCTCGCCGAGCACCGCGAGTGTCGTCGCCCAGGGGGAGTGGGTGTGCGCGACCGCACCGACCCCGAGGCGGTCGTAGAGTGCACCGTGCAGCGGTGTCTCGCTCGAGGGGTCGAACTCACCCGCAAGTCGCTCGCCCTCCAGGTCCACGACCGGGATGTCCTCGGCCCCGGTCCGGTGGTAGGGGACGCCCGAGGGTGTGACCGCGAACCGGTCGCCGCGACGGGCACTGAGGTTGCCGGTCCGGCCGGGTGTGAGCGCAGCCAGCCGGTCGAGTTCGTCCGCGACCGCACGCCGCTCTGCGTCGAGCATACCGGCGCTTGCAGCCGCCGGCACATAGGTGGCAGGCGCGCCGGGAGGCGCCACAGTTTATGTTCCGGCCGGCCGGTAACAGGGTATGGACGGCATCCGGCTCGGCGTCGACGTCGGCGGCACCTTCACCGACGTTGTTCTGCTCGCCGACGGGATGACGACGGCAAAGGTGCCGACGACGGCCGACCAGAGTGAGGGGGTGCTCGCAGGTATCGAGGCGGCGTGTGAGGCAGCGGGGGTCGACCCCGCGGATATCGGGGTGTTCAGACACGGGACGACCGTCGCGACAAATGCCCTGCTCGAGAGCAACGGCGCGACGACGGCGCTGGTGACCACCGAGGGGTTCCGGGACGTGCTCGCCATCGGCCGCCAGGACCGGCCAGCGCTGTACGATATCGACGCCGAACAGCCAACCCCGCTGGTGCCCCGCGAGCGCCGGTACGAGGTCGACGAGCGGGCGACTGTCGACGGGGTCGAACGGCCGGTCGACGAGGAGGCGGTCCGCAACCTCGCTTCGGAGGTCGAGGCCGACAGCGTGGCCGTCTCGCTGCTACACGCCTACGCCCACCCCGACAACGAGCGCCGGGTCGCCGACGTCCTGGCGGCGGAACTGGACGCGACGGTCGTCGCCTCCCACGAGACCCTCGCCGCCTTCCGGGAGTACGAGCGGACGGCGACGACGGTCGCCAACGCCTACGTCACGCCCGTAATCGCCGCCTATCTCGGGCGGCTCGGGGAGCGGGTCGGCGGGCGGGGGCTGCCGGCCCCGCGGGTGATGCAGTCAAATGGCGGTATCGCCGAGGCCGAGACAGTCCGTGCCAACGGCGTCCAGACGGCGCTGTCCGGCCCCGCGGCCGGCGTCGTCGGCGCGGCGCTGTTCGAGCCCGAGAGCCACGATGGGGCTGTGACCTTCGACATGGGCGGCACCTCCAGCGACGTGGGGCTGGTCCGGGACGGGGATGTCGAGCGAACGACCGAGGGGGGCGTCGGCGGCCACCCGGTCCGGGTCCCGATGGTCGACATCGAGACCGTCGGGGCCGGCGGCGGCTCGGTCGCGTGGGTCGACGAGGGCGGGGCGCTCCGTGTGGGGCCACAGTCGGCCGGTGCGGACCCGGGTCCCGCCTGCTACGGCCGCGGGGGTACGGAGCCGACCGTGACCGACGCGGCGCTGGTGCTCGGCTACCTGGGGCCGGAGACGGAGCTCGGTGACGGGCTCACGCTCGACGCCGATGCCGCCGAGGGTGCCATGGCGGGCCTCGCGGAGACAGCCGGCCTCGGGGGCCCGGTCGAAGCCGCCGAGGGGGTCTACCGGGTGGCGAACGCGACGATGGCCCGCACCATCCGGGAGGTGACCGTCGAGCGGGGACACGACCCACGGCAGCTCGCGATGGTCGCCTTCGGCGGCGCCGGGCCGATGCACGCGGCCGCGCTGGCCGACCGCCTGGAGGTTGGGACCGTCCTCGTCCCGCGTGCCAACGGCGTGCTCTCGGCGCTGGGGCTGCTGGCGGCCGACGAGCGACACGACGCTGTCAGGACCGTCGGCGGGCGACTCGATGAGGTCGACCCGGGGACTGTCGAGTCCCGGTACGACGGCCTCTGCGAGCGGGTTCTGGCTGAAACCAGTGACCCCGAAGCCGCCGTCCTCGCCCGCGGCGCCGACCTCCGGTACGTCGGCCAGAGTCACGAACTCACCGTCGACCTCGAGACCTTCGACCCGCCGACGGTCCGGGAGGCCTTCCACACCGCCCACGAGCGGGCGCGGGGCTACCGGCTCGACGAACCGGTCGAGGTGGTCACCCTCCGCGTCACGGCGACGGTTCCGGGCGACAGGCCAACCGTCTCCTACCAGGGGCGGGGTTCGGACCCGGTGACACACCGGCCGGTCCGCGCCGGCGAGGGGTGGCACGAGACACCGGTCTACGACCGGGACCGGGTGACGGTCGGCCTGGACGTCGGAGGGCCGGCGGTTTTCGAGGGGGCGGAGAGCACCGTCGTCGTCCCGCCAGGGTGGGAGGGAACGGTCGACGACCGCGGCACGCTCCGGCTGGAGCGCGGGGAGGAACAGCGATGAATCCGGTCGAACTCGAGGTGCTCCGGAACCAACTCGAGAGTGTCGCCGAGGAGATGGGGCGGGTGCTTGTTCACGGCGCCTACTCGCCGAACATCACCGAGCGCCGGGACTGTTCGACGGCGCTGTTCGACGCCGACGGGCGGCTGGTCGCCCAGGCCGAGCATATCCCGGTCCACCTCGGCGCGATGCCCGCGGCCGTCGGGGCCGTCCTCGACCGTGACCCGGAGCCCGGCGACCTGTTCGCGCTCAACGACCCCTTCGAGGGCGGCACCCACCTCCCGGATGTGACGCTCGTCTCGCCGGTCGTCCGCGAGGGACGGGTCGTCGCGTACGCGGCTTCCCGGGCCCACCACGCCGACGTGGGCGGGATGACACCGGGGAGTATGCCGGCCGGGTCGCGGGACATCCAGCAGGAGGGGGTACGACTCCCCCCGGTCCGGCTGGTAGCCGGCGGCGAGCCACGCGATGACGTGGTGTCGCTGGTGCTGGCGAACGTCCGTAACCCCCGCGAGCGGCGCGCAGACCTGCGCGCCCAGCGGGCCGCTCACGACCGTGGGGCCGAGCGCGTCCGCGAGCTGTTCGACGAACACGGTGACCGTCTGCTCGCGGCCTTCGAGGCTGTCCGGGACTACTCCCGCAAGCGTGTCGAAGCGGAACTGGCCGGGGTGCCCGACGGCGAGTACACCGCCAGCGACGCCATGGAGGGTGACGGCGTGACCGACGACGAGATCCCCCTTGAGGTGACGGTAACCGTCGACGGGAGTCAACTGACCGTCGACTTTGCCGGGACCGCGGCCCAGGTGACGGGTAACGTAAACGCGCCGCTTGCGGTCACGAGGAGCGCGGTCTACTACGTCCTCCGGTGTGTCACCGACCCCGACATCCCACCCAACGGCGGCTGTTACGACCCGGTGACCGTTCGCGCGCCAGCGGGGTCGCTGCTGAACCCCGAACCGCCGGCGGCTGTGGTCGGCGGCAACGTCGAGACCAGCCAGCGGGTGACTGACGTCGTCTTCGCCGCGCTCGCCGAGGCGGCGCCCGAGCGCGTGCCGGCGGGCGGCCAGGGGACGATGAACAACCTCACCGTCGGCTCCGGTGACTTCGCCTACTACGAGACCGTCGGCGGCGGCGCGGGTGCGACCGCCCGCACCGACGGACTCTCCGGTGTTCAGGTCGGGATGACGAACACGCTCAATACGCCCGTCGAGGCTCTTGAGCGCGCGTACCCCCTCCGCGTCGACGAGTACGTAATCCGGACGAACAGCGGGGGTGCAGGCCGACACCGCGGGGGTGACGGACTCGTCCGGCAACTGACCGTCGAGGCCGACGCGACCGTCTCGCTGCTGACCGAGCGGCGCCGGCGCCCGCCCCGGGGACTCGACGGCGGCGCGGACGGGACGCCAGGGCGCAACCGTATCGACGGCGAGGCGGTCCCGGCGAAAGTCACGACCGAGGTGTCCCCGGGCACGACGGTCAGGGTCGAGACACCCGGCGGTGGCGGATACGGGAGCGCGGACGACGACGCCGAGTGATCAGAGGTCTCGTGAGTTGCCCAGACAGCGCAGCGTCCCCCCACAGCCCTCGCAGTAGCGGCCCTCGGGCTCGTCGTACCGTGTCCCGCACCGTGGACACTCGTACAGCTCGCACGCCTTGACGTCGATCGAGGGTCTCATTATCATCTTCTCACCGCGGAGAGCCACATAATTGTTTCGCGCGCCGCGAGAAAACAGACCAAACGTCGTGTTGACGACGGTCACGCTGCCGGTGTGAGACGACACGGTGACCGGGCACTATCGTGTCAGAGGCGCCGTGGCCGCGCCGCCGTATCCGACACCGAAACGGATAAACCCGTTTCAGTGATAGATACAGCCGAGCCGAGGTAGCCTAGCCCGGCCAAGGCGCCTGCTTCGAGAGCAGGTCTCCGAGAGGACTCGAGAGTTCAAATCTCTCCCTCGGCGCTCTCCGCGAACACGCTGTGAGCGGGGGCGCTGTCGTGAGTTTAACTCAGAGAGTGGAGCGAAGCGAAACGACCGTGGTTCAAATCTCCCTCGGCGTTACACTCCTCTACATTTAATTATTCAAGACTGTCCGCCCGGGGAGGTGCCGGCCGTAATCACCGAGTGGCCGTCATGGCGTGACCGGTCACGCAGTCACGGACTTCACATCGGATGTCGAGCCATCTGCACTTGTTACCGTGAAGTTCACGTCGAAGGTCTGTCCATCACCCGACTTAATTTTGAACGAATCTACATCCGAGGCGACGGACCCATCCAGCGTTCGTGTCATCCCTTTAGTCGAATTTGAAATAC
>JBLGCN010000106.1:0-7114 GCA_047617405.1 Natronomonas sp. | reverse complement strand
GCGTGCCACCTACACGCTCATCGGGGTGGGTGGCCACGAGGGGCGCGAACTCGAGGCGGGTGACGAACTCCCGACCGGGGCCGCCGAGACTGACGGGCTCGAGGGCAACAGCGTCGACGCGGAGCACGTCCCGGACTACGGTGCCGAGACGTCCGTCCGGGTGGTGCTGGGGCTGTGTGACTACCGGCTCACCGAGGACGGAACGGAGACACTACTCGACACCGAGTGGACGGTCAGCAACGAGGCCGACCGTGTCGGCTACCGGCTGGACGCCGATGTCGACATTCAGGGGCTGTTCGTCGAGCGTGAACAGCCATTCGGGGCTGGCACCGACCTGACGAACGTCGTTGACCTGGGATACCCTGTCGGGTCGATACAGATGGCCGGGCAGCCGATCGTTCTCATGCGGGATGCTGTCACCGGTGGCGGCTACGCGACAGTCGGGACAGTCATTAGTCCCGACCGGTCGACACTCGCACAGGGCCGGTCTCACGAGACGGTCACCTTCGAGCCGGTGTCGGTCGAGGAGGCGCTGGCTGCCCGCGAGGACTGGACCGCCCGCCTCAATCGTCTCCGGGAAGAGCTGCTGGGTTGAGGCGGTCTGCCCGCACTTTGCCCCTGGCGTCAGGCCCGGGCGGCGGTAAATATGCGCTGAAAAGGAAAGGGATAAATCGGACCCAGTAGTCGTTATTTCTATTTAACATGACTGGTAAAGAGACGATCGACGCGCCGATGCCGGGGGTCTTCTACCGACGCCCGGACCCCGACGAACCCGTCTTTGCCGAGGAGGGCGACGAGGTCAGTGCCGATGAGACGGTCGGACTGATCGGCGTGATGAAGACGTTTCACGACATTGAACCCGGGGCCGACTGTGTCATTGCCTCCTTCGAGGCCGACAACGAGACCGAGGTGGAGGCCGGGGATACGCTCGTGACCATCGAGCCGGCGTAGTCGGCCGTCAGTAACCCTTTTGCCCGGTTCGCGCGTCTACACGCTGTGTTCGAGAGCGTCCTCATTGCGAACAGAGGCGAGGTCGCGGTCCGGGTTATCCAGGCCTGTCGTGAACTCGGCGCGACCCCGGTTGCGGTCCACAGCGACACCGATGCGACCGCGAAACACGTCCGGCTGGCGGCCGAGTCACACCACATCGGTGGGTCGGTCGCGAGAAACAGCTATCTCGACAGCGCGGCGATTCTCGACGCCGCCCGGGATGCCGGGGTCGATGCCGTTCACCCGGGGTACGGGTTCCTGGCAGAGAGCAGCGAGTTTGCGGCCGCCGTCGAGGAGAGCCCCTTTGTCTGGGTCGGCCCGCCGAGCGAGATTATGAGACGGTTCGGCGAGAAGACCCGTGCCCGGTCGCTGATGGCCGATGCCGGCGTGCCGGTCGTGCCGGGGACGACCGGCCCGGTCGAGAGCCCCGAGGCGGTCCGGGCCTTCGCCGACGAGCACGGCTACCCGGTCGCGATCAAGGCCGACGGCGGCGGCGGTGGCCGGGGGATGCGCGTGGTCAGGGAAGCCGATGACGCCGAGGCCGAACTCGAGGAGGCACGTCGGGAGGCCGAGGCCTACTTTGACAATCCGGCGGTGTACGCTGAGCGGTTTCTCGACCAGCCGAAACACATCGAGGTTCAGGTGTTGGCCGACAAACACGGCACCGTCCGCCACCTCGGCGAGCGTGATTGTAGCACACAGCGTCGCCAGCAGAAGCTCATCGAAGAGACACCGTCACCCGTGCTCGACCCCGACGAGCGTGAAACACTCTGCGAGCAGGCGTGTCGCGGTGTCGCCGCGGCCGGGTACGTGAACGCGGGGACTGTCGAATTCCTCTACCAGGACGGGGAGCACTATTTCATCGAGGTGAACGCCCGGATCCAGGTCGAACACACGGTCTCAGAGGTGGTGACCGGGATCGACCTCGTCAAGTGGCAGCTCAGGGTCGCAGCCGGCGAGGCGATCGACTTCACACAGACAGCCGTCGAGCCACGGGGCGCAGCGATCGAGTTCCGGCTCAACGCCGAGGACCCCGAAGACAACTTCAGCCCGATGCCCGGCGAACTGTCGACGTACCGGCCGCCACGCGGGGTCGGGGTCCGCGTGGACGACGGGGTCGACGAGGGTGACGCTGTCCCCCCGTTTTATGACTCGATGTTCGGCAAGGTAGTCGTCGCCGGGCAGGACCGAACGGAGGCGGTCCGGCGCGGACGGCGGGCGCTTGAGGAGGCGGTGGTAAAGGGGGTCCCGACGACAATCCCCTTTCACCGGCAGGTACTCGACAACGAGGCGTTCCTGGCCGCTGAACATTCGACGACCTTCGTCGAGGACCATCCGGAACTCTAGTGCATCGCGTCGCCCCCGTCGGGGCTCAGCGTCTGCCCGGTGTAGTACGCTGCGTCGTCGCTCGCGAGAAAGACCACCGTCGGAACGATGTCCTCTACCTGTCCGAGTCGGTCCATCGGGAGACTCGCCTGCTTGTCCCGTCGCCACTCCTCGGTGATATCGTCCAGGAGGGCGGTTTCGACGGGCCCAGGGGCGACCGCGTTCACCCGGACCTCCGGCGAAACCTCCCTCGCCAGCGCTCTCGTAAACGCGATCACACCACCCTTCGCCGCCGAGTAGTGGACGAGCTCTTTCCCCCCGATGAGCCCTAGCTGTGAGGCAACGTTGACAACCGCGCCGCCGCCGGACTCGAGCATCCCGGGAAGCACGAACCGCGTTGCCAGGAAGACCCCTCGTAGGTCGACCGCCATCGTCTCGTCCCACATCTCGACGGACATCTCCGCCAGCCGTGACTGCGTGAGGACCCCCGCGTTGTTCACCAGGATATCCGCCGGGCCGTAGGCCGACTCGAAGGTGTCGACCATCTCGGTCACGCTATCGGCGTCAGAAACGTCACCCTCGAGCGCCATCGCCTCCCCGCCCTCGGCCCTGATCGCCTCGACGGCGGTCTCGGCGGCAGCGCGCTCGTCAGCCCCGGGTGGGTGGTTGACCGCTACCCGTGCACCCGCATCGGCCAGACCCTTGGCGATGCCGCGCCCGATACCCTGGCTCGCGCCCGTCACAAGCGCGTCGGTTCCGCCCAGTCGCGTCATGCCAGCGGTACCGTCCCAGGGGATATATAGATTGGTCCGGCAGACGCACCGTGGTGTCTCGGCTGGGCTGTCAGTCGGCGGCGTAGAACACGAGCAACCCGCCGACCGTCAGCAGGACCGTCGAGAAGACGGTTGTGACGGTCCCGAGGGCGAACAGTTCAGGTGTCGCGCGGGTTCCCGCAGCGATCGTGAACACCTCGATCGGGAGCGTGTTCTCCTGTCCGACCAGCAACAGCCCCCGGGTTGCCTCGTTGTACGACAGGGTGAACGCGAAGACGGCCGCGCCGAGGACGGTCGGGGCGATCTGTGGGAGCACGACCCGGCGGAAGCTGGTCCACCGACTGGCCCCCATCACACGTGCGGCCTGTTCGTTCTCGGCGAGCGTCGGCGGAAACCCTGCCAGTAGCACGATGACCGCAAACGGCACCGTCCACACGACGTGGACCGGGACAGCCAGCCAGAGCCCGGCGTCCTGGCCGAGCAACTCCGTGAGAAAGAGGTTCGCGCCGACGCCGTATGTGATCCCGGGGGTGATTATTCCCAGAATGAGCAGGTATAGCAGGCTACGTTGGCCCCAGAAGTCGTACCGGTAGGCCAGCGCGGTCGAGGTTGCAAGCACTGTCGTAATCGCGGTGACGACCAGCGCCAACTGGAGCGAGCGGACCGTGGCGTCGACGATACCCTGATTCTCGAAGAGAACGGTGTACCACTCGGTCGTGAAGCCGACGAACGGGAAGGTGAGTCCCCCCTCGTTGAACGAGAACGCAATCAGCGAGATGATCGGGGCGTAGATGTAGAGGGTCATGAACAGCACGAACACGAGCAGGAGCCGTCGGAAGGTCACCAGCCCAGAGATGCGTGCGAGGCCGGTGGTGCGTTCCCGGCCACGTTCGGTTGCCATTGATACCACACACAGTAGCAGTCTGGTAAAACAGTTTGGGCGTGGCTTTATTTTGCCGCGGCGGCTCGCCCAGGGGTTCGGACCGACCCAGGCGTGACCACCGCCAGTGTGCAGGCACCGAGCGCAGGGGTTTTACTGCCGGCCGGTAACCCTCTACGCACAATGTCTGAGCAGGCGACGCCCGACGACGGGATCGGTACCGCCCCACCGGAGTTGGGTGGCGCAACGTTCCCGGAGGCCAACATCCGTGCCGTCCAAGCTGTCGCCGGCGCGCTCGCGTCGACACTCGGACCGACGCCGCGGGACAAGCTCGTTGTCACGGCACTGGCGTCCCGACAGCCCGACAACCCCAACAACCCACCGCGCGACGAGTTCGCTGTCGCGACCGACGGGGCGACCATCCTGGAGGAGCTTCCGCTCGAACACCCCATCGCGCCGCTCGTCCGCCGACTGGTCGGGCCCGAGCGACCGGGTGACAGCGACGTCGAGGGACAGGATATCCCCGACGGCGTGACCACCAGCGTCGTCTTGGCGGCGACGCTGCTCGACGAAGCGGCCGACCTCCTCGAAATGGGTGTGCACCAGGCGGACATCTGTGCGGGCTACCAGGAGGCGCTCTCGGTGGCGACCGACACGCTCGCCGCCGCCGCCCGGCCACTCGACCCTGAGTCCAACCGGGAGCGGGCGGAGGCTATCGCCCGCTCCGCGATGAACGGCAACGATATCGGCGGGCTGGTCACCGACTGGGCGAGGGTTGCTGTCGATATCGCCGCACAGGTCGGGCACCCGACCGCAAAGACCCTTGCGGTCCGCACGAAGCGGACGGGGCGGATCAGCGACTCGCGGCTGGTCTACGGGGCGGTCCTCGACCGGAACGGCCGTGCCGACGAACGGATGCCACGGGCCGTCGACGACGCGTCGGTGCTCGTGCTCGGCGGCCACAGCACCGGTGGTCTGGTCGACCCCGAACCGGAGGGTGACTGGAGCGCCGACAGCAGCGCCGATTTCGCGGAGTTGGCGGCTGCCTTCGACGGGCGGCGTGAGACCGTCGTCGCCGACCTCGTGACTGCCGGTGTCGACGCCGTGCTGGCCAGAGGGGGGATCTCCACCGAGTACGCCGAGGCGCTGGCGGACCACGGTGTTCTCGGGATACGAGGGGTCAACCGCCTGAAACTCACTCAAGCCGCGCGGGCAACGGGGGCAACGGTCATCCACGACCCGACGGACATCACGACAGAGGACCTCGGCTGGGCGGAACGGGTCGCCGTCCAGAACCACGACCCCCGGCCAGGCCGCCGTCGGAAGCGGAAGATGACCGTCATCGAGGGATGCAAGGACCCCGGCTCGGTCACAGCACTGCTGCCCGGAACCTTCGACCAAGGTGGGGAGCAGCTCACCCGCCAGCTCCGGAAGGGTGCGAAGGCTGTTGCCGCTGCCGCCGGAGACGGCGTGTCTCACGGAGGCTATCTCCCCGGCGCCGGGGCGGTCGATGTCGCGCTCGCTCGCGCGGTCCGGGAGGCTGCCCCGACGCACAGTTCGAAGGTCCAGTTGGCTGTCGAGCGGTTTGCCGACGCGGCCGAGATGGTCCCGTTCACGGTCGCAAAAAACGCCGGTGACGACCCACTGAGTGCAGTTGCGGACACCCGTGCACGCCAGCGGGCCGAGCCGAATGGGGGGCAGTACGGCTACGTCGTCCCGGACGGGGTGGCTGATGCCGTCGACGCGGGGGTGCTCGACGCCCACGCCTGCCGCCGGGAGAGCTACACCGCCGGGACACAGGTCGCCAATCTCATCCTCGGGATCGACCAGGCGGTTGCGGCGACCGTCACGGTCGAGCGGGCCGACCCGGAGGATACAATCTACGACGGGCGCGCCGAACAGGTTCAGGAAGCCCGTCAAAACGGGCAGTAGCGCCGCGAGAGGGCTCAGTCCTGCGCGATCGCAGTGATGTCGACCCGTCGTAGCAGGGCGTAGACGAACAGGAAGATGATGAGCAACAGCATAATCGACATCGCCGACGCGTCCGGGTACCGGAGGCCGTTGTTGACCGAGTCGTAGATGAGCGTCGTAATCGTCCCCTGTCCGCCGCTGAGGAAACTTGGCACTGAGAAGTTGCCGATCGTCAGGACAAAGGTAAACATACAGCCGATCGCCACGCCCGGGAGGCTCAGCGGCAGCGTGACGTTCCGGAACGTCGCAAGGGGGGTCCCCCGTAGCGTCTCCGAGGCATCGAGCAGGTCCTCGTCGACCTGCGAGAGCGAGATGTATATCGGGGCGGCCATGAACACCACGTAGTTCTGGAGGTAGCCGATAGCCATCGAAACCGGCGTGAACAGCAGCCAGCCCAGCGGCTCACCGATCACGCCGACCGACTGCAGTGTCCTGTTGATGATACCGGTCTGGCCCAGGATCGGGATCCAGGCGATCGTCCGGATCACACTCGAGGTCCAGAACGGGATGACCAGAAACAGCAACAGCAGGATTCCGGCCCGTTCGCTCATGTAGAAGCGCAGAAAGTACGCGATCGGGTAGCCAAAGACGAGTGTGATCACCGTCACGACCAGCCCGATGCCGACGGTCAGGGCCGTCGACGAGAGCACAGTCTCCGAGAAGACGGTACCGGTGTAGGAGCCGAGCGTGAACTCCCAGACGACCGAGAACGACGCGTAGCCGAGGAAACTGTAGACAAGCACGACCGCGAGCGGCAGCAACAGGAACAGCCCAAACCACGCGACGGTCGGCCCGGTGAGGGCCTGGATCTCACTCAGCGACAGGCCCCAGCCGTCCGGCAGTAGTCTTCGCCTGGTGCTCATCTCAGGCGCTGGTGAAGTCCCGCCACCGCTCGGTCATGTAGTCGGCGTTGTCGGGCCAGATCTGGAAGAAACCGATCCGGTCGATCCGTTCCTCGATCGGGCCACTGTCCCGGGTACCACCGTCGGGGGATTCGCTCCCTTCCTCGGAGTCCCAGTCGTACTCCAGGGGGTCGAACAGCGCCGGCTCGTCGACAGGGTCGTATGTGGCTGTGCCCTCGTACGCCCAGTCGTAGTACTCCGGTCCCATGCCCCCGCCGGTCTCGTCGGAGCCGTTGCGGACGAGGTCGGTGTCGGGGTAGTGAGGCACGGAG
>JBLGCN010000105.1:0-7128 GCA_047617405.1 Natronomonas sp. | reverse complement strand
CACGCTCGTGTTCACCAACACCCGCTCGGGCGCCGAGCGGGTGCTCCACAATCTCCGCGAACAGTTCCAGTACGACGAGGACAACTCCGCCTGTCATCACGGCAGCCTCTCGAAGGACCGCCGACAAACCGTCGAGAAGCAGCTCAAGGAGGGGGAACTCGATGTGGTGACCACCTCTACCTCCCTGGAGCTGGGGATCGATATGCCACACCTCGACCTGGTTGTCCAGGTGGGCTCGCCGAAGTCTGTCGCGTCGCTGCTCCAGCGGGTGGGCCGGGCAGGCCACCAGCTCGGCGAGACGGTCACCGGCCGGGTGGTCGCGCTGGACCGTGACGAACTCGTCGAGTGTGCCGTCATGCTGAAGAAGGCCGAGGATGGCTTCGTCGACCGGGTGTTCATCCCCGAGAACGCACAGGACGTTGCCGCCCAGCAGGTCTACGGCATGGCGATCAACGGCCCCCGGCCCGAGGCGGATATCAGGGAAATCCTCCGGCGGGCCTACCCCTACCGCGGGTACGACGACACCGCCTACGAACAGCTGATGCGGTATCTGACCGCCGACTACCCCGGCATGGAGGAGAAAAACGTCTACGCGAAGGTCTGGCGGGACACCAACGACCCACCCAGCGGCGAGCACCACTACGAGGAGTACGAGGTGGGCCAGCAGCTGGTCGGCAAGCGCGGCCGGATGGCCCGCGTCATCTACATGACCAACATCGGCACCATCCCCGACTCCTTTACCTGTGATGTGTCCACCCGCGGGAGCGACGAGTGGGTCGGCCAACTCGACGAGGAGTATCTCGACACACTCGAGAAGGGTGACGTGTTCGTGCTCGGCGGAAACAATTATGAGTACCGCTACCGGCGCGGGTCGAAGGTCTACGTCGACCGCACCAGCGCGCGCCCGACCGTCCCCTCCTGGTTCTCCGAGCGGCTTCCGCTCTCGTACGACCTCGGGCGGGAGATACTGGGCTTCCAGCGTGAGGTGCTCGCCCGGCTCCAGCGCGGCGGTCGGTCGGAGGTCAGGGTGTGGCTCCGGGAGTTCCCGCTGGACGAACACAGCGTCCGCGCGCTCACACGGATGTTCGACGAACAGGTGCGGTATCTCGGCCCGGCGGGGGTGAGCACGGACGGCCGGCTGGTCATCGAGGAGGAACTCGACCGGGAGGCCTACGAGCGCCGCTACTACGTCCACTCGAACTACGGCCGGCGGTTCAACGACGGCTTCTCCCGGCTGCTGGCCTACCGGGCCGCACAGGAGGCCAACGCCAACGTCCAGGTCGCGGTCGCCGACAACGGCTTTACGCTGTCGATGCCGCTCAACCGGAAGGTCGACCTGGCCGGGATTGTCGGGGACCTCGACCCCGGCGACGCCCGCGGGGACCTGCGGGCCAGCCTGGAGGGGACGGACCTCCTCGAACGGTACTTCCGGATCAACGCCACCCGGGCGCTGATGATCCTCAAGCGGTACAAGGGCCACGAGAAATCGGCCAGCCAGCAGCAGGTCAACGCCGAGATGCTGCTTGGCTTCGCGGAGCAGTTGGAGCGGTTCGCGGTCATCGAGGAGACCTACCGGGAGATCCTGGAGGACAAGCTTAATCTCGCGGGCATCCAGGAGGTGCTCGCCGCGGTTCAGGCCGGCGACGTGACCGTCACCACCGAGCGGGTCGACTCCCCCTCTCCCCGCGCCTTTGGGCTGGCGACGCTGATGGCCTCCGATGTCGTCCTTGCTGACGACGAGTCGGAGGTCCTCCAGGAGTTCCACCGGCGGGTCCTCGACGAGATCGAGGGCGAGGGCGAGGACGGGGCCGTGGCGACGGAGTGACCTACACCAGCAGCGTGTTCAGCGCGTCCGGGACCACGAGGACATCGCTGCCGGGTTCGACGGTCGCCTCCACACTATCGGCGGCGGACAGCAGACAGTCCTCGACCACACCGGGCGCCTCGCTGTCGGTGATCCAGAGGTCGTGGTCGCGGAGCACCTGCGCGACGACAAAGGCGCGCTGTGAGCCGGGCTCGTACCCCTCGGACATCTCCTCGTAGAGCGCGTCGGCGGAGTCGGCCGCCGAGAGCCACTCGTAGAACCGCTGCTCGCCGGTTCCCTCGCCGGCCCCCTCGGTCAGGCCCGCGGGCGTGACCAGACGCCCGCCCGCCCGGAGTGGGTTGTGCGCCCCGAGGGCGACGTAGGTTGCCCCACGGGTCGTCTGGTAGAGGTTGACGTCCTTCGGCGCGCCGACGCCCGCGACCACGGCGTCGTACCCCTGCTCAACCTCGACGGCGAGGGCGTCCTGTGCGGTGCCGGCAAGGTCCGTCACCACATCCCGGGGGTCACCCGCGCTCGCGCCGAGCATCCCCGCCGGCCCGTGGGTGACGTTCAGGCAGAAGTCGACGCCAACGAGGTCGCCGGCCCGGTCGACAAACTCCCGGAAGGGGTTGTCCTCGACCCGGCCGAGCCGCACCCCCTCCCGGGCGAGCATCTCCGGGCCGTGCGTGTACCGGATCTGCGACTCGCCACCGGCGCCGATAACCACCGTCTTTGCCCCGCCGGAGAAGCCGGCGTACTGGTGGGGCTCGACCATCCCCGTCGAGACCACCGTGTCGGCCGTGGCGACAGGCTCGTATATCTCGACCGGACAGCCCTCGACTGTGCCGGTCTCGACCGTCCGTTCGGGGTCGTGGTTCTCCGCGAGGTCGGCGTGTTCGCCCAGTGCCTCCCGGGTTTCGGCGTCTGTCATCGGCCGGTGGAGCCCGAGTCCGAGGACGACCCGGACCGACGACCGGTCGACGCCGCCCCGTTCCAGCTCGGCGAGCAGGGCGTCGAGCAGGAGGTCATCCGGTGTCGCCCGCGTCACGTCCGTCACAACCACCGCAACATCATCACCGGGGCCGACACGCTCGGCCAGCCGCGGGCCCTCCGGGTTCGCTACCGCACGCTGTGCGGCCGCGGGCACGTCGATAGCCTCGCCGCCTGCCGGCTCGGCGACTGTCACCGCCGAGTCGGGTAACTCCACCGACACCGTTCCCTCCCCGAGCGGAACCTCGACCATAGGGTGTCTACGGCACGTCGGCGAAAAGACGTTCGGGTCAGTAACAGTTCCCCCGGGGGTGACACGGCTGGTAACCCGACACACCGGCCTCTGCCTGTCACCCACGCGCCCACTCGACCATCCGTGCGTATGTGTCGTCGGTCCGGAGCGCGTCGGCGTCGCCAACCAGGACCAGCGCCTTCCTCGCCCGCGTGAGCGCCACATTGACCCGGCGGTAGTCCTCGAAAATCGGGCTGTCGAGGCTGCCGGTCGCGACAAAGGAGACGACGACCACCTCCTTGCTGGAGCCCTGGAACCGGTCGACAGTGTCGACGGTCACCCCGTCGCCGACCCGTTTGCCGACCTCGGCGACCTGTGCGCGGTAGGGTGCGATGACACCGATATCATCGGGGTCGACACCCGCCTCACGGTAGCGTCCGACAGTCTCGGCAACTGTCGCCGCCTCGGCCGGGTTCGTGTTCCCCTCGCTCGCTCCGCCGGGGTCGACAAACGCCACTCGCTCCCGGAGGTGGGCCGGCAGGTCGTCGACGCGAACACCCGGCAGGTCGCCGACGTGTTGGGCCGCGACCTCGCCGGTTGCCGGCCTGAGCCGGCCCTCGTAGAACTCCTGGGAGGCAAACGCCTGGACCCGCTGCGCCATCCGGTACTGCCGGTCGAGCATCACTGACGCCTCGGGGTGGGCCGCCCTCAGCCTCGCGAACAGGCTCTCCGAGAGGGCGTACTCGCCGTCCCCGTCGTCCTCGCTCTGCACCACCGGTGGGAGCTGGTGGTGGTCGCCGACGAGGACGAACCGGTCGGCAAGCGTCGTCGCGGCGAGTGTCCCGGGCTCGGTGAGCTGGCCGGCCTCGTCGACAACGGCGGCGTCGAAGGACTGCTCGCGCAGCACCCGCGAGCCACACGAGGCGGTGGTGGCCGCGACCACACCTGCCTCCTGTAACCGGGCCGCACAGTCCTCGGGGTCCCCTGCAGTCTGTAGCCGGTAGGACCGCATGTCCTCGCGAATCCCGCTCTCGGTCCCCACCCGGACGATGTCGGTGAAGCCCTGGGCCTCGAGGGCCTTGATGGCGTTGTCGACCGCGCGATTTGTAAAGGCCGAGAGCAACACCTGTTCGCCCCGCTCGACCATCGCCCGGACCGTCCGCGCCAGCGTGTACGTCTTTCCCGTCCCCGGGGGGCCGTGAACGAGCGCGACGTCCTCGGCCCCGACTGCCGTCCGTACCGCCCGGTCCTGAGCGTCGTTATTGTCGATGAACGTCTCACCAGGGGCCGAGAACGCGGGCTCCCGACGGCCAAAGAGCACCGCCTTCTGCTCGGCGGGCTGTGTCAGGAGGGCGTCGTGTAGCGCCGTCAGCATCCGGTCTGCGCCCAGCTCTGAGGGGTAGACGTCGAGCCGCCGTAGCTCGACCGGCTCGTCGGCCGTGACGACCACGTCCCTGTCCGGGCCGCCCAGCCGCTCGACGCGGGCCAACTCGGCGGTGCCTCCGACCGGGTCGCCGTCGCTTGCTAGTACCAGATCCCCCTCGCGGATCTTCGAGACGGCGCCGGTCCCGCGGGCGCGCAATTCCCAACGACCCCCGTCGAGCTGTTCGGTTCCGAGGGGTTCCAAGTCCACGAGTGCCCGGTCGTCCGCCGCCCGCTCGCCGGGCTCCTGTTCCCAGAGCTTGGCGTACTCGCGGTGGACGGCCGCCCGCTCGCGCTCGATGGCGGCATAAAACTCCTCGAAATACGCCTGCTCCTCGTCGGGGACCGCGGTCCCGACCTGGCCGGCCTTTGACTCCTGGTCGAGCCGGCCGGAGACGGCCATACAGGTGTCCTGCTCGAAACAGTACTCACACTTGGCGTTTGCCTCGTAGCCCGTCGGGACGTCGCTGTTGTGTTCCATCGCGGCCAGGTGGTTACGCTCCCGGAGCACGAAATCGAGCAACCCGGACCCGACCGAGAAGTCCTTTGCCGGCGAGAGGTCGCCGTCCTCGTCGTCGAGTGCGGCGTTTTTCGTGTACAGCAGGGTGCCGGTATCGGGGGCCTCGCCGCGTCGCTCCTCCAGCACCAGGGCGTAACAGGCTGCCTGGACCTTGTCCTGAAAGCGGGGGTCCCGGCGGGTGTTTTTTCCGGTTTTGAGTTCGACCGGCGCGCCGTTGCGGACGGCGTCGGCCCGCCCTTTGAGCCCGTAGCGCTCACTGAGTAGTGTCTGCTCGGAGCGCCACTCGTCGCCGCCGCTCAGACGGCCCTGCTGGAGCCAGGCCTCGATGGCACCGGCGTGCTGGCGGACCGTCTCCGCGGTCGCCTCCCGGTCGGCCCCCAGCAGCCCTAGGTCCAGCCCGGCCTCGTCGACACGAGCCTGGACACTCTCCTCGAGACCCCGCCCGCGCAACAGGTCGCCGAACACCTCGTGGACGACTGTCCCCGTCACAACCGGCTCGGCGAGCGGTGTCCCGCCGAGCTTGTTCAGGTAGTACATCCGCGGACACTGGACCCACGACCGGATGTCGGTCACGTCCACCAGAAAGTCCGGTTCGACGACCACCCGTGTCTCCCCGCCGGTGGTGTACTGTGTCTCGCCGCGGTACTCCCGGGTTTCGGCGTCGTAGACAGCCAGCTCCATCCCCGGGTCGAGGTACTCGCCGGTCTCGGCCCAGTCGCCCCACAGGGTGAGCGTCGTCGGCTCACCACGACCCCGGTCCGGCCGGACCGTCACCTCGAGCAGGTCGCGCTCGCCGTACTGGGTGTCGACGGTCTTCCCCTCACCGACCTCGGTGACGGCGCCACGGAAGTTCACGGGAATTGCAGGAGCGGACCGTGCAAAACGGTGTCGGTGACGGCGTCTCGGTCAGTGACCCCCGCCCCTGTGGGGTCGGGGTCGGCCCCCTGTGTTGTGCCGTGCGCGCCCCGTACGAACGCGCCAGCCGGTTCCCGCAGGGGGGTGACTGCGCTCTCGGCCCCGCCCGCGTTCGCCTCGGCTCATCACCCCCCGTCCAGTTCGTCGACGAGCTCCGCCGCCACGCCGGTGTAGCTCGCCGGTGTCAGCGCCCGGAGCTCCTCCCTGACGTCCGCCGGGATGTCGAGCTCCGCAAAGAGGGCCCGGAAGTCGGCCAGCGTGACCTCCTCGCCGCGGGTGAGCGTCTTCACCCGCTCGTAGGCGTCGGTGTGCCCCTCCCGGCGTAGCACCGTCTGGACAGCCTCACCGATGACCGCCGGCGTTGTTTCGAGGTCCTCGCGCATCACCTGTTCGTTCGGGACGACCTTGCCCAGCCCGGTCCCGAGCTTGTCGTAGGCGATGAGACAGTGAGCAAGCGCCCCCCCGATGTTGCGCTTGACCGTCGAGTCGGAGAGGTCCCGCTGGAGCCGGGACGTGGTGATGTAGTCGCCGAGGAAGACGAGGTCGGCGTTTGCCTTCGAGAGGTTCCCCTCGGCGTTCTCGAAGTCGATGGGGTTGACCTTGTGTGGCATCGTCGAGGAGCCGGTCTCGCCCTCGACGGTCTCCTGGCCGAGATAGCGGTCGGAGACGTAGAGCCAGCAGTCAAGCGCCAGGTCGAGCAGGATACTGTTTGCCCCCCGGAGCGCGCCAAACAGCGTCGCGAGGTCGTCACACGGGTTGACCTGTGTGGTCAGGGGCTCGTGCTCGAGACCGAGGTCGGCAACGAAATCCGCCGAGAACGCCCGCCAGTCGATACCCGGGTAGGCAGCGTCGTGTGCGGCGTAGCTCCCGCTCGCGCCCGCGAGCTTCCCCGAGAGCCCGTCGGCGGCGGTCTCAACCCGGCCGAGCGCCCGACCCAGCCGTGTGGCGTAGACCGCAAGCTCCTTGCCGAAGGTCGTCGGGGTCGCCGGCTGCCCGTGTGTGCGGGCCAGCATCGGCAGGTCCCGGTGCTCGCGGGCCATCCCCGCGAGGGTGTCGCGAACCGCCCGCAGTTCGGGAAGCACCACCTCACGGATGGCCGGGCCGACCAGCAGCCGGTGGGCGAGGTTGTTGATGTCCTCGCTGGTGAGCGCAAAGTGGACCCACTCGCCGACGTCGACCGGCGACCGCTCGCGAACAAAGTACTCGACGGCTTTGACGTCGTGGTTGGTTGCGGGGTAGTCGCCG
>JBLGCN010000104.1:0-7162 GCA_047617405.1 Natronomonas sp. | reverse complement strand
AGTCCGAGCAGACCGGCGACACCGATTCCCCTGACAACGTCACGTCTGTCGATCTTCTGCACCATAACACTCATATCATCTGTCTCATGGTTTGTAAAACCGTCGGACGCCGCCACAGGGCTCACTGCCGGCTGAGCGGACAGACCGGGCCTGTATCGGCGGCCGCGACGACACTCGGGCGGGACTGCGATGGATTATTCCGGCCGGGGCCGAACCCGTGAGTATGGGTGTTGACGACGCAGGCTCCGGCCCGGCCGCTGACCCCCGGGCCGACTACAACTATCAGGGCGGGGCGGAGACGCGCCCCGACCTCGTCGCGGCGCTTGAGGGGCGCGTCGACGGCGAGGTACGCTTCGACGAGTACTCGCGCCAGCTCTACGCCACCGACGCCAGCGCCTACGAGGTGACACCGGTCGGGGTCGTCTTCCCGCGCTCGACCGCGGACGTGGCGGCCGTGGTCTCGCTGTGTGCCGACCGTGACATCCCGGTGCTTCCGCGCGGGGGTGGGACCAGCCTCGCCGGCCAGACGGTCAACGAGGCCGTCGTCCTGGATTTCACCCAGCACATGGACCGGGTCCACGAGGTCGACCCGGCCGCCCAGACGGCGCGCGCGGGCCCTGGTGTCTACCTGGGCGACCTCAACGCCACGCTCGCCGAACACGGCCTGAAGTTCGCCCCGGACCCGGCGTGGGGGGACAAGAGCGCGCTGGGGGGCGCCATCGGCAACAACTCGACAGGCTCACACTCCCTCCAGTACGGCAAGACGGACGCGTATATCGAGTCCTGTGAGGTGGTCCTCGCCGACGGGACGGTGACGGAGTTTGGCGAGCTATCGGTCGACGACCTCCGCGAGCGGGCAGACCCCGATGGTACCACCGAACAGCGGGTCTACGCCGCGGTCGCCCGGGTCATCGACGAGCGCGAGACTGTCGAGGACGCCTACCCGGACCTCAAGCGAAACGTCTCGGGGTACAATCTCGACAGACTGGTCGAGGAGGCGGCGACGGGGACGGTCAACCTGGCCCGACTGCTGGCCGGCAGCGAGGGAACCTTTGCTATCGTCACCGAGGCGACCGTCTCGCTGGAGCCGGTCCCCGAGACAAAGGCGATGGCGCTGTTACAGTACGAGACGCTGCTGGATGCGGCCGCGGATGTCGCGCCGATTGTCGCCCACGACCCGGCGGCCGTCGAGGTGCTCGACGAGGTCCTGCTCGACCTGGCACGGGACACCGAGGAGTTCGGCGGACTCGTCGAGGAGATGGTCGCGGCGGGGACGGGTGCGGTCCTGCTCGTCGAGTTCTACGCCGACAGCGACGACGAGGGCCGCCAGACGGTCGCGAATATGCTTTCGGACCGCGCGCCAGGGACAGAGACAGCGGCGAGTCCCGCCGAGGCGGCCGCGGAGACGACCGACGCGCCGGTCCACGCGACGGCAGCCGCGGAGGCCCACGACAAGGCCGACCGGGACCGTTTCTGGAAGCTCCGCAAGAGCGGCCTCCCGATCCTGCTGGGGCGCACGACCGACGAGAAACACATCAGCTTCATCGAGGACGCCGCGGTCCCCCCGGAGCAGCTGCCGGAGTTTGTCGCCGGCTTTCAGGACCTGCTCGCCGAGGAGGGGTCGACCGCGAGCTTCTATGGTCACGCCGGCCCGGGCTGTCTCCACATCCGCCCGCTGGTCGACACGAAGACCGTCGACGGCGTGGAGACGATGCAGGGTATCGCCGAGAAGGCGACGGACTTGGTGGTCGAACAGGGCGGCAGTGTCTCCGGCGAACACGGTGACGGGCGTGCGCGTAGCCGGTGGAATCACAGGCTGTACGGCCAGCGGGTCTGGGACCTCTCGCTGTCGTTGAAGGAGGCCTTCGACCCGGACTGGCTGCTCAACCCCGGACAGGTTGTCGGCTACCGGGAGCCCGAGCCGGGTGTTCCCGAGCGCGCAGTCGCCGTCGAGATGACCGACCACCTCCGGTTCGACCCCGACTACGACCTCGACCTCGGCTTCGAGCCCCAACTCGAGTGGGACAACGACAACGGGATGGAGGGGATGGTCGAACTCTGTCACGGCTGTGGGGGGTGTCGCGGCCCCCAGGAGACCACCGGCGGCGTGATGTGCCCGACCTACCGTGCGGCCGAGGAGGAGATGACGAGCACCCGCGGGCGGGCGAACATGCTTCGGCAGGCGATGAGCGGCGACCTGCCGGAGGACCCGGCGGGCGAGGAGTTCGTCTCCGAGGTGATGGACCTCTGTATCGGCTGCAAGGGCTGTGCAAAGGACTGCCCCAGCGAGGTTGATATGGCCAAGCTGAAAGCCGAGGTCGAGTACCAGGCCCACCAGGAGGGCGCGACCACGCTCCGTGACCGGCTGTTTGCGAATATCGACACGGTGAGCAGGCTAGCGAGCGCGTTCGCACCCCTCTCGAACTGGGCACAGCGACTCCCGGGGAGCGGGCTGGTCACCGAGACGCTCCTGGGGGTCGCCCGCGAGCGTGACCTGCCGGAGTTTCACCGGGAGAGCTTCGCCGACTGGATGGACGGTCGCGAACCCGCCGTCGACCCCGGGGACGCGGCCCGGAAGGCGGTGGTCTTCCCCGACACCTACACCAACTACAGTCACCCCGACGCCGGAAAGGCCGCGGTCCGGGTGCTGGAGGCGGCGGGCGTCCACGTCCGCCTGGCCGAGGGTGTCGCGCCGAGTGGCCGGGCGGCCCACTCGAAGGGCTTTCTCGACACCGCCCGCGAGCGGGCGCGGACGAACGTCCGCACGCTGGCGCCGTATCTCGATGATGGGTTCGACGTCGTGGTCGTCGAGCCGTCCGACGCGGTCATGTTCCAGTCCGACTATCTGGACCTGCTCACCGGCGACACCGTCGAGCGGGTCGCGCGCAACACATACGGTGTCTGTGAGTATATCGACCGGCACCGGCTCGACGACCACGTCGAGTTCGAGGCGCCCGACGAGGTGCTCACCTACCACGGCCACTGTCACCAGACAGCGGTCAAACGCGACCACCACGCGGTGGGCGTGCTCCGGCGGGCGGGTTACGCGGTCGACGCACTCGACTCGGGCTGCTGTGGGATGGCCGGCTCCTTCGGGTACGAGGCCGAACACTACTCGATGAGCCAGGCTATCGGCTCAATCCTCGAGGACCAGGTGGCGGAGAGCAGAGGCGAGCAGGTCGTTGCGCCCGGGGCCTCGTGCCGGGCACAGCTCGGTGACGGGCTCGTGGCTGGCGAGAGTGCGGGGGACGAACCGCCACACCCTGTCGAGGCACTCGCCGGCGCGGTGGCTGACCGGTAGACACAGCGCTTTTTGTGCCAGCCGGTAGAGGTGTGGCTAGATGACCCAACGGCTGGGGGCAGCCGGCCTCGTCGCAGTGCTGCTGCTCGGACTGGTGGCCGCGGCCCCCGTGCTCGCTGTGGCGTCGCCCTCGTCACCCGACATTCGGCCGGCTGTGGCCACAGACACCGGCGTTGCGCCACAGACTGCCCCCGACCCGATACCGCAGACGACGCCGGAGGGGTTCGACAGCACAGTCTTTCAGGTCACCACCTACGAGAACGGGTCGGCGCAGTGGACATTGCGGTATCTGCGCCTGCTCGAAAACGACTCGCAGGTGGCGACCTTCGAGGACTACGCTGCCGGGTTCGAGCGGACGGAACCACAGTTCGTCCGGGACTTTCGGACGCGGGCAGAGCGACTGACGAGCTTCGGGACGGAGGCGACCGGGCGGAATATGACCGCAACCGACTTCCGGCGGGCAGCGTCCGTGCGCACACAGATCGGCGGCGCACAGGCGACCGGGGTCGTCGAACTCTCCTTCCGGTGGAACGGGTTCGCGGCGGTCGGCGACGGGCGTGTGGTCGTCGCTGATGTCTTCGAGGGGGGGATGTATATCGGCGCTGACCAGCGACTCGTCCTCGGCCACGGCCCGGGTCTCACCTTCGAGGCCGTCGACCCGGCGACGGACTCACGCTCCGGTGAGACCCTCGCAGGCAGCGAGACGGTCACCTGGGTCGGCGAGCGGCGGTTCTCCGACGCACGTCCGCGCGTGACGTACACACAGGCTGGGGCCGGCTCTGACACCGGAACGCCTGCCGGGACGACCACCACGACCGCCGATAATCAAACGCCGGGGGTCGACGACCCTGGCCCCGGTAACGGGACCGGGGAGGAGCCCCCGGATGAGGGTGGTCTCTCCCTAGTGTCCTCGCTCGCGGTCGGGCTGGTGGTCCTGCTCGGGCTCGGCGGGCTGGCCTGGTACGCCGATATGCTCCCGACCGATACCGGAGGCGGGCCTGACAGTACAGGAGGTCCGTCAGCCGGGGCAGACGGCCCACCGGCTGCCGGCGCCGGGTCGACACAGTCTCAGCAGACGGCTGCGACCCCGGCGGTCTCGGAGGAGGAGTTACTCTCCGACGAGGACCGCGTCCGCAAGCTGCTAGAGGGCAACGGCGGGCGGATGAAACAGGTCGACATTGTCGACGAGACCGAGTGGTCGAAATCGAAGGTGAGTATGCTGCTCTCCGAGATGGAGGAGGACGGCGAGATCAGCAAACTCCGGGTCGGCCGGGAGAATATCATCAGCCTCAGCGGGCACGAACCCGACGCGGCGGGCTCCCCCTTTGACGAGGAGTAGGGCGCCCTCGACCACTCTCTCAGACCGTGCCCGGAATCGGGAGGAGGACGAACGTCGCGTAGGAGAGTGCCGTGGCGACAGAGGGGCCGATGATCCAGAACGCGACGAATCGAACAACGGAGGAGGGGTCGAACAGTTGCTGGACATCCTGTACGTTTTCGGGGTCCTCCTCGCCGACCCCGGGGACCTTCTCGCCGGTCTCGGCGGTGACCGCGTTCACCGAGATCTCGGCCTCGACCTCCCCCCTGACGAGGTCGGTGACCCCCGTCGGACGGGTCGCCCGCCCCCACCCGAGGCCGACGATACACATGACCGTCGAGAGCGCGAGACTCATCGGGACGCCGAGGGCGGACGCGACCGTGGTGATGCTGGCCGCGACGACCATGACGATAGTCGCCGCCAGCAGTGGGAGGTCGGTGAGGTCGTTTCCGACGGACTCCATCGTCCGCCGCGCGATGGTGAACGCACCGAGTCCGATCGCGACAGTCCCGAGGATAACCGCGTTATTCACACCGAGTGACCCACCACCGACGAGTGGCGCAACCGCGTTTGCAACGTTGCTCGCACCGGCACTGAACGCCATGTAACAGGCGATCATCAACACGACGACTGTGCTTACCAGTTCGCGCCGGGCAGTCCCCGGCCCCAGTCTCAGTGTTGGCAGCAGCCCCGAGCGGTCGAGTGTGACCAGCGGGCCGCTGGATTGCTCGAGGGCGAACCTCTGGTCAAGATAGGGGTAGAGATACCGACCGATGACCGCACCGCACCAAAACCCGACGATCGGGGCGATCACCCACCAGACCATGATCGAGCCGACAACGGCGTAGTCGAGCCGGCCGGTTGCGAGTCCGAGTCCGGCGATCGCCCCGACCGCCGTCATCGATGTCGAAACCGGAACGCCGTAGAGGTTCGCGAGCAGCATTCCGAGTCCAATAAACCCCAGGACGACGATGCTCGCCTCGGTGGAAAACAGTGCCTGTGGGACGAGGTCCCCGCCGAGTGTGTCGATAACGTTCCGACCGACCGTCCAGCCGCCCAGGAAGACAAAGAAGGTCATCAGTGCGGCCGCTGCGGTTTTGTTCGTGATGCGCGCCCCGACGGGCGGGCCCCACGCGACGCCCGTTGACGACCCGCCGATGTTGAAGCCGACGAATATCGCCGCCAGGAGTGCGACCAGCAGTAATAGAGAGACCATATACTATCTCAGCGATGGCGTGCGTGTATTGGTTCCGGTTCCGACAGGCCGAATAGCCCGAAGTATCTAACTGGCTTCCCGCTCGGCTGCTGTGGTGAAAGAGTACCGTCACATGCTCCGACTTGACCGGCGGACCCGGCGAGTGCTGTCGTGACCGGCAGTGGTGGCAGGTGGCGCGCGCGGAGCCTGTTCGGCTACCCGACCCCGGTGGCTGTTCTCACGCCATCCTTCAAGCCCGGTGAAACAGCAGACACGGCAGCGGTGGGTGTCAGCCTCGTGCTGACTGTGGAGGTGACAGACCGTCGGAGGCGTGGAGACCCTCCGCTCGGGCGGTCGTTCATCCCGGTCGGTCGCCTGAGAGGCCACCTACCGTGTCGGATGGCCGCGGCTACGTATATCGGAAATGTTTATACTGGCAAGTTCGTGCAGGCTAGTGCAGACTGAGAGCCCTACAAAAACTACAGTACGGCAGCATGACGCGGTACGCTCCGATAGTGTAGTCCGGCCAATCATATTGCCCTCTCGAGGCGATGACCTGGGTTCGAATCCCAGTCGGAGCACTCCATCCTTTTATGATCAGTCCGGTGTGCCACGAAGTGTGACGACCGACACATGCCCAAACGCAACCCGATTCGCCCGAGGTGCCATCTGAGTGCCGTCCGGCGAGTTCCGTCCTGCTATGATAGCGGTGTACCGGTCATGAGTCGGCTGGTGCCCGACCCCTCAGCCGAGCGTCTGAACGAACGCCAGCAGCCCGACCATCGGGGGTTCCGTCGTGACTCCCAAGAGTGGCTGCACGACCAGGACTACAGCAACAGTGTGGTGCGGCCGGCCCTCTACCGGACCGACAAGTGGGTCCGGTGGGTCTGGGACCGCCACGGCTACACGGCCGACATCGGCGTCAAGGAGACAGACTCGTACATCTAGTGGCTCGCCGGCCAGGACCACTCCCGGGCACACAAGTTCAACTGTCTCACGGTGCTCAGGCGCTTCCTGTCCTACCGAGAGGAGGACTGGTCACCGAAGACCTCCTTCGGTCGCAGCCAGTCCACGACGCCACGAGACTATGACCGAAGACGAGCGCACCGCGAGCCGTGGAGCGGCCCTCGAGTACGGGGCAGTGTCTCGGCACGACTCCCTCACACCCGAAGAGCGGTCACGATAGCGAGCCCACCTCGCCCAGCGCTTCGGGAAGCCTAATACGGAGACCGGTCCGGACGACTGGGACCGGGCTAACGGGTGGAAACATCCGTCACTGGTCTGGGCGACGATGGACGCCGGGCTCTGACCCATCGAGGTCGAGTGTGCAGGGTGCGGTGGGTCGACA
>JBLGCN010000103.1:0-7183 GCA_047617405.1 Natronomonas sp. | reverse complement strand
GGCAGGGGCCGACCCGCTCGATGGTTTCTAAGGCCGCGGCGAGAACAGCCGTTTCGACCGTGTCGAGGCCGCTGGCGACTGTGACGGTCCCGAAGGAACGGCCGCCCTCCGAGTCGATATCGACGTCGATACGGCCAACCTTCGAGGATTCCTGGAGGTCCCTGAGGTCGAGTTCCGCCCCCAGCAGCCCCTCCGTCTGCCCGAAGATCGCGCCGACGACGTCACTCCGTTCGACCACCCCGCTCGCGCGGATGTTCGCGTGAATGAGGTACTTTCCTGAATCTTGCATTGTGAATCTGCCCCTGACGGGGCGGTGATAGTGTGAATGATGCTGCCATGAATCGACTCATGGACAGTGGATATACGGCTCTGTCACGTAAAATACCTGACGGGTGCGCCGCGTTTGCGGGCCGGGCAGTTGAGCGAACATACGGCGGTGTGGGCCAGGCCTCAGTGACGGTCGAACTCATATCGGGCTGATAGAGCCGGGGGCCTGGACGCCACAACCGGCACAGGGCCGGTAACCTCCGGGGTCAACCGTGCCAGAACAAATAAGTTGTGTCAATCCGACAATCTTGTATGGCCGAAAAAAACGTCGGAGGGCGCGACCGACTCGCCCGCACAGTGCTCGCCGCCGTGTTGACCGTGTTGACCGTCCGACTGCTCCGTTCGGGGAACCGAAAGGCCGGGTCCCTCGCCGCCCTCGGTGCGCTCGGTTTCGGGTTCAACGCCACTACAGGCTTCTGTGGGCTGAACGAGACACTGGGCATCGACACGGCCGAGGAGTGAATCCAAACACCCGTCGCGGCTGTCCGTCTCACTAACCGACAGCACGGATACCCGGTGACCGGAGAGCTGTTTGGTTCCCAGCAGCCCTCTCAGAGTGACAGTAACGGTCGGGGCTGGTGTGCGTGTGCTCGCGGCCGTAGACACGTCCCTGCGCACACCAGGTCGGGTTCAGACAGGTTCTGCCGACTGCTGAAGACGATCTATCCTGGATCTCTGCTACTGGATATCTTCAGTACCCCTGTTGCGCTATAGAATCAATATGATTCAAGAGTAGGTGTCCGGAGGTCGAGCTACACGTGGGGTTTCGTCGGGCTGGTGCTCGTCGCGCTTGCCGTCCCGTGGTTCCTGTGGGGCTCGGGTCGCGTCGTTGCCGGCCTGCCAGTCTGGGTCTGGTGGCACATCGGGTTGATGGGTCTAGCACGGGGGCGTTCTACGCCCTCACCCGAACCGGCTGGGACGCCGGGATGGAGACCCGGGGTGAGACCCACGGGTGAGGCGACGCGACAGGTCGGTATCATCGTCGCATACCTCGCCCTCACGCTGGGCGTCGGGCCGGTGGCCTACCGGCTGACCGACCGGACCGCCGAGGACTACTTCCTCGCGAGCCGGACGCTTGGGACTGTCGTCCTCCTCTTTACCACGTTTGCGACACTGCTGTCAGCGTCTACCCTCCTTGCCGGCCCGACCGTCGCCTTCGCCAACGGCTCCGGGTGGCTGCTCGTGATGGGGCTGATGGACGGCGTCATCTGCGGTTCTCTGGTGCGTCATCGGCTACAAGCAGTGGCTGGTCGGTCTCCGCCGTCGGAATAGGGTTGGGTTCACGCTGACTGTCGGCGTCTCGGCAGTCACCTCGCGCACGGCCGACGAGGACGCCTCCGTCTACAAGCGGCTCTCGGCGGACTGACCCAGAGCGACGCTACCGCCTCTGACGGGCAGTAATAGGAACGCATTAGTGTCGCAACATCATCAGAGAAGGGAGTGAGGCTGTGGTCGTCACGCGCCGTTTCATCGGTCATCGGGAACATTCTACTGGTCGCTACCGTGGTGATACTCGCCGCGACAATCTCCGTGTTCGCGCTCGGATTTACCGAGGAAACGACCGACGCAGGGCCTGTTGTCGGTCAGTCGAGCGGGGAACTCGTTCGTGACATTGCTGGGGTGATGACGAGACCGTTCGACTCACACACGTCGCAGGTGACCGTTTAGACGTATCCGAATTGGAGATTGTCGTGGATGCAACTGATGCCTGTGGGAAGCGGTCCCGGATTATAAATATCCCAACAAAAACCCTCGGGTCGGCAAATTTTAATGGCGATGATATATTCGATTTTTTCAGTCCGGATGGAGGGCGACTTGACACGAGTGCAGATGGTACGTGGGGTGCTGGTGGAACCGCTACTTTCAGAATTGCGAGCACAGAATGCGAACTCAGCAGCGGTGAAACAATTACGCTACGTGTCGTCCACACGCCGACAAACTCGGTCGTGATCAAGGAGACGCTGACCGCGGCCTGAGCAGCCATGGATTCACCCCCCGGAGCACTCGCACGCGAGCGTCACGCACAGCTTGTGCTGCGAGTCCGCTGTCTCAGTGTCCGGGATTAAACGTTGGGCATACTGTACTCGCCGAGCCCGCTTAGGAATATCCGAAAAGCTGGAGCGGTCACAGCGCCCGCACGCTCCTGAAACTGCACCGGGGCGCAACGACAAACATCGGCAATGTGGATAACAACGGCCGGGAGACTGGTGGTTTATATAAACGCCAGCCCCACGTACAGCATATGCAGACCCACATGGTGCCGGTCGGGTTCGACTACGACCGGCTGATCGCGCCGTTGGTGCGCGAGCAGATGGATGTCGACCGGGTCATCCTGCTCGAAGGGTCGGTTGGCAGCGAGGCAAACGTCGAGTACTCCCGCAACCTCGCCGAGAAACTCGAGCAGGACTACCGGAACCTGCTCGGCGCGAACACCGAACGGGTCGCTATCGAGGACGTCTACGACTACGACACCGCCTTCGAACAGGCCTTCGAGCTGATCAACGAGGAGCTCGACCGGGGTAACGAGGTCTGGGTCAACGTCTCCGCAATGCCCCGCACGGTCTCCTTTGCCTTCGCGACGGCCGCCCACTCGATCATGGTCGAGCGGGAGGGCGACCGTGACCGGATCCACACCTACTACACGGTCCCCGAGAAGTACCTCGAGACCGAGTTGGCAAAGGAACTGCGCGCCCAGCGTGACCTGCTCGCGGACCTGCAGGCGGAGTCGGAGGGGCCGACCACGGACCGGGTGGAAGAGCGGTTCGAGAGCGCCCGCTCGCTGCTCAGCGAGTTCGACGAGCGTGGGACCACCATCGGGGCAAAGGAGATCGACGGCAGCCACATCGTCGAACTCCCCGTTGCCTCCTTCTCGAACGTCAAGCCATTCGAGGAGGTGATCCTCTTTACCCTCGGCGAGCACGGGGAGTTCGAGTCGGTCTCCGAGCTCGCACAGCGGTTGGCCCGCGAACTCGGCGAGGAGTACACCGACTCCTTTCGCTCGAAGGTCATCTACAATGTCGACCGGCTCGGCCCGGGTGGCAAGGGGTACATCGAGCAGGAGTCCCACGGCAAGTCATACCGGACACGTCTCTCGCGGATCGGCCAGCTGTGGGTGCGCTCACACTCCCGGAACGGCTCCGACGCCGACCTCGACCTCTGAGCCCGGTGTTATCACTCCGGCGACACGACCCCAGGCTGATGTGGCAGGCGTGACACCCACTACCTGATGTCGACGGTTCCGGAGAGCTTCCACGACCTGTTCGAGAAGCCGACAATCGCCAATGTCGTGACGATGCTGCCGGACGGGAGACCTCACAACACGCCGGTTTGGGTCGACTACGACGCCGAGGACCCCCGCGTGGCCGCGAGTATGGTCGACCCGGAGGACCCCTACCGTTCCCTCTCGGTCACCGGCGAGGTAGAGGAGACGACAACAGAGGGCGCGCGAGAACACATCGACGAACTCGCCCGGCGGTGTATGAGCCAGGAGTACCCCAACCCGGTCGAGAGCGAGCGGGTGGTCCTCCGGGTCCGGGCCGACGCGGTGTACAACCAGGCGCTGGGCTGACACTGCCGGCTGTCCGTCTGTAAAGAACCTCGCCATCCCGGGGTAGTGAGTATCTCCACGGAGTTTCGGCAGTGTGAGCAAGCCCCGGCCGCGGAGTTAGCCCGCCCGCAGCTTCTCGACTCTGGTCGCCAGCGCCAGGAAGATACAGCAGAAGGTGAGCACCACCGCACACGCCGCCGCGTAGTCGTGGGCCGGGAGGCTGTGGTTGACGCCGACCGGTGTCACCTCCGCACGCAGAATCGTGTGGTGGACGTCGCCGACGACCGGCCAGAAGTAGTCGACCACGTCGTTGAAGCCGTACCAGACGGCGGCAACGGCCACCGACCCGACGGTGAAGCGGGCGTACCGGTGGACCAGAAAGGCCTGGACGACCATCGCGGCGTGGCTGAGTATCAGAAACCAGTACAGCCAGGCGGCGATTCCGCCGGGGCCGTTTAGCACGAGTTGGACGTAGGGTGTCCAGGCGCCGAGTTTGATGCAGCCGAAGAAGGCAAGCACGTGCAACGGCCCGGCACGGAGGTCGAGTCGCCAGGCCGCGAGCGAGAGCGCGATGAACAGGGTCGCCATCGGGCTGTCCGGAACGACCGGCCAGGCGACGAGCGGGGTGTCGGTGAGCTGGAAACGGTAGTACCAGAACCCGAAGACCGTCCCCGCCAGGTTCACCAGGACAATCGGCCAGGCGAGCCGGAGACCGACGTTCTCCAGCCACTCCGGGAGCGGGGCGACGTAGCGGGACAGCCCCTCGCTGGGAGGGGTGTGGCCCCCGACGTAGCGGGCAACCAGCTCCTCGACTCGGGCGCCGACGCCAGCCGTTGCCATATCTCTGCCCGGGCCAGCGCGGGCAAAACCCTACCGGTCATCTGCGGGGCCGGCACGGGGTCGCCCGGGCGCGGGTGAGCGCGCGACCACAACCGATTGGTTAAGTAAGTGCAGACCCTTCACCAGTGTATGAACGACGACACGGAACTTGAGGAGTTGCAGCGTGGGACCGAGCTGGTCAAGCGCGGCTTCGCGAAGATGCAGAAAGGCGGCGTCATCATGGATGTCGTCAACGCCGAGCAGGCCCGCATCGCGGAGGACGTCGGTGCGGTGGCCGTGATGAACCTCGAAGCCGTGCCCGCGGACATCCGCAAGCGTGGCGGCGTCGCGCGGATGGCCGACCCCGCCTCGCTCGATGAGATCATCGACGAGGTCTCGATCCCGGTGATGGGCAAGTCCCGCATCGGCCACACTGCCGAGGCGCGGATTCTAGAGGCCGCAGGCGCGGATATGGTCGACGAGTCCGAGGTCCTCACCCCTGCGGACGACCGCTACCACATCGACAAGCGTGACTTTACAACCCCGTTCGTCTGCGGGGCCCGAAACCTCCAGGAAGCCCTGCGCCGGATCGACGAGGGGGCGGCGATGATCCGGACAAAGGGTGAGGCGGGGACAGGTGACGTGAACCAGGCGGTCCATCACCAGCGCAACATCAAGTCGGCGATCCGGAAGCTTGAGGGGATGTCCCACGAAGAACGCGAGAAGTGGGCCCGCGAGCACGAGGCGCCCGCCAGCCTGGTCCACGAGGCCGCCGAGCGGGCCCGGCTGCCCGTTGTCAACTTCGCCGCCGGCGGCATTGCCACGCCGGCCGACGCCGCGCTGATGATGCACCACGGCTGTGACGGTATCTTCGTCGGCTCCGGTGTCTTCGGCGCCGAGAACCCTCGGGCGATGGGGACGGCCATCGTTGAGGCTGTCAACAACTGGGACGACCCCGAGACGCTCGTGGATATCGCCTCCAACGCCGGGCAAGGGATGTCCGGCGACGCAAACGCCGACCTCCCGGAGGAGGAGAAGCTCCAGGGCCGCGGCGTGTAATGGTCGAGATCCCCGTCACCGCAGCGGGCGAGGAGCCGCGGACACCGGAGAAGGCGCCGGCCGAGAGCGGCGGTGATGCCCTCGACACCGACCGTCCGCCCGCCGAGGTCGTCGACGACGTCGACCGGCCGGTCCTGCTGTTCGACGGGGTCTGTAACCTCTGCAACTGGAGTGTCCGGGCGGTCGTCAGGCTGGACCGGCAGGGGGCGGTGCGCTTTGCCCCCCTCCAGTCCGGCGTTGGCCAGGAGATCCTCTCGCGGGTCGGGATGGACCCGGACTACTTCGACTCGGTCGTCCTGGTCGACGGCGACGACCACTACACAAAGTCGGCGGCCGTCCTCCAGGTCTGCCGGCTACTGGACGGGCCGGTGCCGCTGCTGTACCCACTCGTCTACCTGCCCGAGGGGCTCCGTGACGGTGCCTACGACCTCGTCGGCGAGTACCGTTACGAGGTGTTCGGCAAGCAGGAGTCGTGTCCGGTTCCCGACGAAGAAGTGAGAGAGCGGTTCTTGGAGCGGTCGCTGGCGTAGCCGTCCGCGGTGTGACGAGCCCGAGTCGAAACCCTCTGTGTACCGCGACCCCTTACCTGTGTTATGCCAGACTTCGAGATGGAGTGGCGCGACACGCTGTTTGCGAGTTGGCCGGTCGACCCCGACCTGCTGGCACCACGCCTGCCCGACCGGCTGGCCGTCGACACGTTCGACGGTGACGCCTACCTCTCGGTCGTCCCCTTCGCGATCCGGGATATCCGTCCGGAGGGGCTACCGGCCGCTATCGGGCTGTCAACCCCCGAGCTGAACCTCCGGACATACGTCTCCTGCGACGACGCCCCTGGCGTCTACTTCTTCAGCCTTGACGCCGACGGCCTGCTCAGCGTCGTCGGCGCCCGGCTGTTCAATCACCTCCCCTACTACTGGGCCGACATGGACTACGAGCCCGACGGGTCCGGCGAGCGGGTTCAGTTCGGAAGCCGGCGGCAGACCCCGGGCTCCCGGGCGGCTCGCTTCGACGCCACATACGGCCCCGACGGCGAGCGGTTCCAGCCCGAGCCCGGGAGCCTGGCGCACTTCCTGGTGGAGCGGTACCGCTACTTCGCCGAGGGTCCCGACGGGGCGGTTCGCTACTCCGCCATCGAACACGACCCCTGGCAGCTCCGGCCGGCAACCTGGAGGGTCGGGACGAACACGCTGTTTCGGACCAACGGGTTCGACACGCCGGGCGGCGAGCCACACCTCGTCTACGGTGACCCACAGACGGTGTGGGCCGCAGCAACCGAGCGCTGGGAATAGTGTCGAACGGAGGGTTACCTGTCGCCGTCGGGAGGGGAAAACCCCCAAGTTCGCCCGTCACCTCAGCGCTACTATGTGGACAGCGGCCGTGCCCGCACAGTCAGTGCCCGCCGAGATCCGGCGCTTCGTCGAGAGCGTGGGC
>JBLGCN010000102.1:0-7183 GCA_047617405.1 Natronomonas sp. | reverse complement strand
GCACAGTCGACGGGTACGCCGAGTTCGGCGTGTTCGTCGATATCGGCGACCACGTCACCGGGCTGCTCCACAAAAGCGAGTTGGACCAGCGACTCGACAGCCTCGACTGGGAGCCCAGCGACACGGTGTTCGTCCAGGTGAAGGGCGTCCGCGACAACGGGAACGTCGACCTCGGCTGGTCGATCCGGCAGGACGAGTCATCGTTCCGTGGCACACTCATCGATGACCCGGAAGCCGACGCCGAGTACCTCGCAGAGGAGGACGAAGCGGGAAACGCGCACGGGGGGGCGACTGACGGGTCGTCCCCCGCAGCCACAGCGGCACAGGGAGCGAGCGACGCCGACCACGACACGGCCGAACCGGACGGGGCCGGTGCCGGCGGTGTGTCTGACGCCGGAGACACCACGGAAGCCGAGACCACGTCTCATACAGGCGCTGTTGCCACACAGACCGAGGACCGCTCCGCCCAGGTCGGAAGCGTCGACGACCACTCCGACGGCACCGGAGCCGGGACGGCGGCGGCCGAGGCGTCGACAGCCGAGTCGCCCACAGCAGGCGAGTCCACCGGACAGGCAGCTATCGACACACTCGACGGCCGTGTCGGCGAGTCTGTCCACGTCGAGGGCGAGGTCGTTACTGCCCGACAGACCTCCGGCCCGACCGTGTTCGAACTGCGCGACGAGACGGGCACCGTCGACTGTGCTGCCTTCGAGGAGGCCGGTGTGCGCGCGTATCCCGAGGCCGGCGAGGGTGATGTCGTCCGCATAGAGGGCGAAGTCGAGCGCCGCCGCGGCGAACTCCAGGTCGAGACTGAGGGGTTAGTCGTCCTCGAGGACGCGGAGCGCGATGCGGTCACCGAGCGGATGGACGAGGCGATGCTCCAGCGTGCCCGGCCCGAGGAGGTCGAGCCGCTGGCGGCCGACCCGGCCGTGGAGTCCGCACTTGCGGGACTCCGTGACGCCGCGACCGCCGTCCGGCGCGCGGTGCTCGAAGGCCGGCCGGTCATCGTCCGGCACAGCGCCACCGCCGACGGCTACCTGGCGGGTGTGGCCTTAGAGCGGGCGACACTCCCGCTGGTCCGGGAGCACAACACCGGCTCGGACGCCGAGTACCACTACTTCGACCGGCGACCCCTGGAGGGGTCGGTCTACGATATGGACGACGCCACGGGCGACGTGACAGACATGCTCTCGAACCGGGCCCGTCACAACGAGCAGTTCCCGCTGTTTGTCTTTCTCGCTGCCGGTGGCACCGCCGAGTCCCAGGACGCACTTGACCTGCTGGGTGTCTACGGCGCCCAGTGTGTGCTCGTCGACGAGCAGACCGTGGACGCGGACATCGCGGCGACCGTCGACGTCCTCGCCACGCCGGAGGAGAGGGAGACAACGGCAACCGCGCTGGCCGCGACCCTCGCCGCGCACGTCGACGGCGACGCCGGCGAGGAACTCGGGCATCTCCCGGCGGTGAGTTTCTGGGAGGAGACCCCCGCGGCGTACGCCGACCTCACGAGCGAGGCCGGACACGACCCCGAGAAAACGACCCGGATGCGCGAGGCTGTCGCGCTGGAGGCGTACTACCAGTCCTACGAGGACAAGCGTGAGCTGGTCGCAGACCTGCTCTACGGCGAGGGCGACCTCGTCGAACACGTCAGCGACCAGTACCGCGAGCGGATGAGCGCCGAGGTCGAGACGGCCGAGACGAACATCGGCACCCGTGAGGTCAGCGGTGAGACCGTGCTGGTGCTGGATACCGACGACTACACCCACCGCTACGAGTTCCCGCCGGACCGGCTCCTGCTGGACGAACTGTACCGTCGCCACCGCGACGAGGCTGTCGCTCTCCTTGGTATCGGCACCGACGAGGCCTTTCTCCGCGGTGACATCGACGTGCGGGCACTAGTTGAGCAAGCCAAAGCGGATGCCCCCGAGGCGGGGCTGGACGCCCGCGGTGCCCGCGAGGGTCGCGTCGAATTCCTGGCCGGCGAGCGCGAGGCGGCCGAGACGGCGCTGCTCGACGCGCTGGCGGAGACGCTGTAACCGGCCGGCCGGAGCGACACCCTTAGGCGGCTACCTCAATTACGGTGTGTCGATGAGTGGTGACGCAGCCGGAGTCGACACCTTCGAGCGGGTCTGTGCGGAACTCGTCAACCGGATCCTCGCCGGTGACGTCGACAGCGATAACCTCGAGACCGCAAAAAAGGAGGTCTGTGGGGAGTACTCGGCGTCGACGGTGCCACAGAACTCCGACCTGATCGACCACGCCTCCGAGGAGCACCGTGACGCGGTCGCGGCGGTCGTCCAGCGCAAGCCCGTTCGGACGGCCTCGGGGGTCTCGCCGGTCGCAGCCATGACCTCCCCCCATCGGTGTCCACACGGGAAGTGTCTCTACTGCCCCGGCGGCCCGGACTCGGAGTTTTCGAGCGCACAGAGTTACACCGGTCACGAGCCAGCCGCGGCCCGCGGGGCGCAAAACGACTACGACCCATACGGTCAGGTCCGGCTCAGACTCGAACAGTTGCGCCAGATCGGCCACCCCGTCGACAAGGTCGAACTGATCCTGATGGGCGGGACGATGACCGCCCGGAGCCACGACTATCAGGAACACTTCGTCAAGCGGGCGCTGGAGGCGATGAACGACTACGAGCCAAGCGGCGAGCCCCAACCCGCCGAGGGGGTCAGCTTCGCTCAGGACCCCGAGGACTACGAGTTCCGGTATCTCGAGGACGTCATCACCGAAAACGAGACCGCCGACGTGCGCAACGTCGCGACCACCTTCGAGACAAAGCCCGACTGGTGTGGGACAGAGCAGGTAAACCGGATGCTCGACCTGGGCGGCACGAAGGTCGAGGTGGGCGTCCAGACCACTTTCGAGCGGATCAACCGGGAGATGCACCGTGGCCACGGGACCCAGGCCTCGGTCGACGCGAACCGCCGGCTCCGTGACGCCGGCTTCAAAGTCGGCTTTCACATGATGCCCGGACAGCCGGGGATGTCCACGGAGATGTGCCTGGAGGACTTCCGGCGGCTCTTCGAGCGGCCGGAGTGGCGGCCCGACTATCTCAAGATCTACCCCACGCTGGTCGTCGAGGGGACGGCCACCTACGACTCGTGGCACCGCGGGGAGTTCGAGCCGCTGGGCAACGAGGCGGCGGCGGAGTTGGTCGCGGAGATCAAGTCGATGATCCCCGAGTACACGCGGCTCCAGCGGGTCCAGCGTGACATCCCCGCGGACTTTATCGAGGGGGGTGTCTGGAAGTCGAATCTCCGACAGCTCGCCCGGCAGCGGATGGACGAGCACGGCTGGACCTGTGACTGTATCCGGTGTCGGGAGGTCGGCCACAGCGACGAGGACCCCGAACACGTGACGCTGGACACCACCGAGTACGAGGTGGCCGGCGGGCGCGAACACTTCATCAGCGTCGAGGACCGGGACCGGGGGGTTCTCGTCGGCTTCTGCCGGCTCCGGTTCCCCGGAGACCCCGCCAGGCGCGAACTCCAGGGGGCGGCTATCGTCCGCGAACTCCACGTCTACGGGAGCGAGGTGGGCGTGGGCGAGGCCGGCGACGACGCGACCCACCAGCACCAAGGGTACGGCCGACAACTCCTTCGGGAAGCCGAGACTATCGCCGCGGACGCCGGCTACGGGAAACTGGCCGTGCTCAGCGGGGTCGGCGTCCGGCAGTACTACCGACAGAAGCTCGGTTACCACCAGGACGGCCCCTACGTCTCGAAGCGGCTCTAACTGTCGGTGCCCTCCTCGCCGTCGGCCCCGGGGTCGTATGGCTTGCCGATGTCGAACTTCGGCGCACCGACGCCAAGGACACGGACCGCCCCCTCGGCTCCCTCGGGGTTGTGTGGCCGGACCGGGCTCTCCGGTTCGACGACGAACGTCTCCTCGGCCCCGACCTCGTACACCTCAGCCGGTGTCTCGACGTGGAGCGTCCCCGAGAGCACGTAGAACAGCTCCTCCCGCTGGTCGTGGTAGTGATACTCCTGTGCGAGGGCCTCGCCGGGCTCCAGCGTGTACACGGCCGCGGCGAGGGTTGTGAGGTCGGCAGCCGCCGTCAGTGACCGGCGGTCACAGGGGTGGTCGGGCGAGGTCGGGAGGTCCGCGGGGTCGAGTGCGTGATAGCCCATACCGCGGGTAGGTCCGGGCGGAACAAGAGGCTGCGGACGCAGCCACACACCCGAGCCGCCCTCACACCGGGAGTGTAGCCGTGTCGATGGCGTCCCGGCGGCCGTCGAGGACGCCAAACCGCTCGTCGCAGCGCTTCTCGAGCCAGTACAGCAGCCGTTCGGCCCAGACTAGCTTGCGGGCCTTCATCCGGCCCACGGAGCTGTCCTCGAAGTCCCAGCCGGGAAAGACGAGCCGGTCCGCGCCGAGGTGGGCGGCGAGGAAGGCCGCCCGGTCGCCGTCGGTAAAGCCACCCACATTCCGGACCGGGCCGGCCGGCCTGGCCTGGGTCGTCGGGACGAGCGCACCCTCCGCGAGTCGGGGGGCGTAGGTCTCGACTGCGGGGATATTGTCACCGTGTGCGTGTGCCACCACGGGCGTGCCGTCCCGTGCGAGGTCGAGCGCCTGTTCCGGGGTCGAGTCGAGGTCCGTCACCGCGCAGTCGACGGCGAGGCCGGCCGTCTGGAGTCGCGAGAGCGCCGCACCGGCGGTAACGACGGCGTCGGCGCCGGCCACGGTCGAGAGTTCGTCGGACAGGCTGGCAGCGCCACCGGCTACCGCAACGGTGCCGTCGAACTGTCCGATTTCCCCAGGGTCGAGGGTGTCGTGACCGCTGACACGTTCGGCGAGACGTTCCCGAGCCTGCTCGTCGGCCGCCCGGTCGAAGCCAAAGTCCGCGAGGATAGCCCCGTAGACGGGCTCCCAGGTCTCGAAGTTCATGAGTAGTCGTGACTGGTCGGTGTCAGGTTCGATAATCCGGGTTGAGCCGAAGTGGCACGAGACACCCCTGCCCGCGTGCCCTTTCGGCCTTCACGCGGCGGTTGCGGCGCATCCGGTATAAGCTTTCTTACCGGCACACGTCACGAACACGGTCCAGCGCGGCCACGAGCGCCGGTGGCTCCTCGACGCTCCTCGCGAGGGCTCGAAGGTCGGTCACCGCCCCGGCGAGGACAACACGGTCACCGGTTCCGGTGACGACGAGGTTGTGGTTCGAGGCGGCCGTTTGCAGGCGGCCGCGGGCGTCGGCGGGCAGCGCGAGCGAGAACGACCGCGCGACCGCCGCCCCGGGGTCCGCGCCGCCGTCGATGGCGTCGAACTGGCGCTTGGCTTCGCCGACCGCCGTCACGTCCAACTCCTCGACACCTGCCTCGGGGTCCCGGGCCCGCTCACGGGTGAACGTGTCACCGACCAGGGCGGCGTCGACGGTCTCCTTGACGTCGTGGGTCCGGACGACGTGAGCGCCCCGTTCGACGGCCATCGCGGTCGCGGCCAGCGAGACCGGCAACGCCTCCTCGGTCGAACGGCCGGCCACCTCCCGGAGGAAGTTCTTCCGGTTGATCGAGACCAGGACCGGCTGGCCGACCGCACGGAACTCCCGGAGCCGGCGGAAGGTCTCGCGGTCGTCAGCGGTTGTCTTGGCCTCGCTCCAGCCGCCAAAGGCCGGGTCGACAATGGTCTTGTCTGTCACGCCATTCCGGAAGAGTGCCTCGTAGATCTCGTCGACATCCTCGATAGCACCGGGTCGCTCGAGGTCGGGCGGGCTGGCCATCTTCCCGACAGCCACGTCGTACTCCGCACAGACCTCGGGCATCTCCGGGTCCGCGAAGCCACAGATGTCGTTCACCATATCGAACCCGCGGTCGAGGGCCGCCTCGGCAACCTCGTGATACCGGGTCTCGATGGAGAACACCGCCTCGCCGGAGACGGACTCGACGGTCTGGACGGCCGTCTCCAGCCGGTCGAGTTCCTGCTCGGCCGAGAGCACGTCGAACTTCTTGTTGGCCGACTCCAGGCCGACGTCGACGATGTCGGCGCCCTCGTCGATGAGTTCCTCGTCGACGTAGGCGGCGGCCTCCCCGGGGTCGTCGTAGACCGAGGGGTCGTAGGGCGATTCCTTGCTGATGTTGAGCACACCCATAACCCGCGGTGGGTGGTCGTCGCCGATCTCCAGCCCGGCGGCGTCGACAGTTCGCATACTCGGCTGTGGGTTGGGAGCCTGTTAAGCCGGTCGGTCCCGGGTGATACGGGGTATGTCGACCCGACGAGTGGTCGGCCTGGGGCGTGGCTCGGTGGCATATAAGTACCTTTCCTCCGTCTTCGTCCGCTGCGGCCCCCCAGGCCGGTTGAAGTGCGTAGTCGGTAAACTTCCGGTTGCAATGTCTCTGAAACGCACCGCCCTCCCCGCACTCGCGGTCGCCGCCCTGCTGCTGCTGGCGGGCTGTGCCGGCTTCACCGGCCAGCTCGACGAGGACCAGCAACAGCAGGTTGCCGACCGGCTCGCGGACAGGTTCGAGGACCTGGAGGGCTTCGAGGCGACAGTAACGACCGAAATTGCCGGGAGTAACCAGTCGATGACGTCGACGGCCGACGTGGCCGTCGACTTCCGGACCGGTGAGTATCGCACCGAGACGCGCGAGCCCGAGCGGACCGCCGGCGACATCGGGGTGTACAACGGGTCGACGGTGACCACCTACGACGCCAGCGAGAACGTCTACCGTACCTTCGACCTCGAGACGGGCGGCGCCATGGGGTCGGACCTCGGTGACCGGTTCGAGAATCTCACCGAGCAGACGGACATCATCTACAACGGCACCGAACAGGTCAACGGTCAGGAGACCTACAAGGCCACGCTGGTCCCCGCTAACGAGTCGGAGGAGTTTGTCGACTCGGTGACCCTGTGGGTCGAGACCGACCGGATGGTCCCCGTGAAGATGGAGATGGGGTTCTCCGGGATGAGTGACCTGACGACGACGGTCACGTTCTCGGATGTCGAGTTGAACCCCGAGTTCGAGGCCGGCACCTTCGAGTTCGAGCCGCCGGCTGACGCGACCTACGAGGAGAGCGTCACCGGGACGGACACCCAGGAGTACGCGGACCGTGACGAACTCGCGGCGGCGGTCGACCTAGCGGTCCCGCCCTCGGAGCTCCCGGAAGGGTTCACCTTCCAGGACGCGACCGTCTTCGAGACCGAGGACGGTGAGCCGCGGTCGGTGATGGTCGACTACAGCGG
>JBLGCN010000101.1:0-7190 GCA_047617405.1 Natronomonas sp. | reverse complement strand
GCTGGGAATAGTGTCGAACGGAGGGTAACCTGTCGCCGTCGGGAGGGGAAAACCCCCAAGTTCGCCCGTCACCTCAGCGCTACTATGTGGACAGCGGCCGTGCCCGCACAGTCAGTGCCCGCCGAGATCCGGCGCTTCGTCGAGAGCGTGGGCGCGACGGAGGCCCGGGCGCTCGCGACTGCCGCGGTGGTCCTGGTCGCGCTCGGGCTCACGTTCGTCGTCGCGCCGTATCTCGTCGGAGTCGCCGGGCGGCTGCTGGCCCGGCTCGTGCCCGGTACCGAGGCGAACGAGACCGCCAAACTCGTCAACGACTACATCCCGACCACGGTGAGCACGGTCGTACTCCGGGTGTTACAGGCCGGGCTGCTCGCCGCCGCCGGGGTCACCCTGCTCGGGGTCTGGGGGCTGATGGCACTCGCACTCGAGATCCTCCGGCTGTTCGGGTTCTCGTTGCCCCTGCTGACGAGTCTCGCCGCGACAGCCGCGCTCCTCCTGCTCGCGTACGTCACCGTCGATGTCTTCGAGGAGTCGGTCGAGCGGTACAGCCGCGGTGCCGACCGGGTCACCGACCACCAGGAGGAGGTCATCTACCGGGTCGGCAATCTCGCCATCGTTGCTGTCACCGTCGCCGCCGTCCTCAGTCTCTGGGGGATCGACTTCTCGGGGCTGCTCGTCGGGGCTGGGTTCCTGGGGATCGTCGTTGGCCTGGCCGCCAGACAGACGCTCGGCTCGCTCATCGCGGGGCTCGTGTTGATGTTCTCCCGCCCGTTCACGATCGGCGACTGGGTCGAACTCGGCGACCAGGAGGGGATCGTGACGAAGATTACCGTGTTCAATACCCGGCTCGAGAACTTCGACGGCGAGTCGATCGTCATCCCGAACGACCAGGTCAGCGACAGCGCCGTCGTCAACCGTAGCGAGCGGGGCCGACTGCGGGTCCGGGTCGACGTTGGCGTGGACTACGAGACCGACCCCGAACGCGCACAGGATGTCGCCGTCGGGGCCATCGACGACGTGGACGCCGTTGCGCCGACACCGCCGCCACAGGCTATCCCGAAGGCCTTCGGTGACTCCGCGGTGGTGATAGAGCTCCGGTTCTGGATCGACCGGCCCACGCCCCAGCAGAAGTGGCGGGCCACCGCCTCGGTTGTCCAGGCCGTCAAGGCTGCCTACGAGGACGAGGGGGTCAAGATCCCCTTCCCACAGCGGGAACTCTCCGGCCGGGCCGAGACCGGCGGCGTCCGCGACGGCGCGGACTCACTGACTGTCGATGCGCCGCCGGCCGAGCCGGACGGCGGACAGCGGTGAGCGGCGTCGCAGGACCCCCGGGCCCACGGGGCGGTCAGCCCTCGTAGACGGTCGCGCCGTCACCGATAGCAGTCTGGTAGGCCCAGGCGTCAACCCCCCGGTCCTCGAAGGCATCGAGCATCGCCACACCGACCTCGCGGCGGTCACCCTCGTGACAGGCCGCGATGATTGTCGGGCCCGCACCGCTGATCGTGACGCCGGTTGCCCCCGCCCCGAAGGCAGCCTCCCGGACGGCGTCGTAGCCGTCGATCAGTTCCGCACGCGCCGGCGTCACGACGGCGTCGTGCATCCCCTTGCCGACCAGGTCGGGGTCGTCGCGGTGCATCCCGGTGGTGAGGGTGGCGGCGTTGCCCACCGTCTCGACGAGTTCACTCACCCGCATCCCGTCCGGGACCACCCGCCGGGCGTCCCGCGTCGAGACGACGATATCGGGCAGGCAGGCGACCAGCGGGATGTCCGCGTCGACACACCGCACGCCGTCGGGGGTGGCGACGGTGAACCCGCCGAGGATCGCCGGCGCGACGTTGTCGTCGTGGGCGTCCCCGGAGACGACCGCCTCACCCTCCGCGGCAATCGGGACGAGTTCCTCGCGGGACCTGCCGCGGCTGTAGAGTTCGTTCAGCGCAACCGCCGCGGCGGCGGCACTGGCCGCCGAGGAGCCGAGCCCGGAGGCCGGCCGGATCCCCTTGTCAATCCGGATGTGTGCCGGGGCGTCGAGTGCCTCTGCCACGGCGCCGACGGTGTTCTTGTCGGGGTCCTCAGGGATATACTGACTCCCTGCCCCGGTCACGTCGATGGTCGTCCGGTCGGCCTTCTCGACGCGGACAACGTCGGCCGGACGCTCCAGGGCCACCCCGAAGACGTCGAACCCGCTGCCGAGGTTCGCGCTGGTGGCCGGCGCCCGGACGGTTAACATACCCACGCTTCCGTGGTGGCACGCAAAAAACCACCCTTTCACCCTCGGGCCACGGGACCCGCGCACGACGAACGACAAGGCATATTTTCGCCTGCCCGGAACAGGAAGCTATGATCGGTGTCGTCGGCGGGGGGATCGCGGGGCTGGCCGCGGCCCACCGGCTCCAGAAACACGGCTACGACGTGCGGGTCTTCGAGGCCAGCGAGGACCTGGGCGGACTCGCCACCACGTACGAGACTGCCGGCGACCGGGTCGAGGCGTTCTACCACCACCTCTCGAAGTCCGAGGAGACCATCGTCGACCTCGCCGCCGAGTTGGGTGTCGACGACCGCATCGAATGGCGCTACGGCTCCGACGGCTACTACGTCGACGGGGTTGCCCACCCGATGAACACGCCCTGGGAGATCCTCGCCTACCCACACCTCTCGCTGTACGACAAGTTCCGGCTCGGGATGCTCGTCCTCGATGTCGACGTTCGCGGCGGGGTCCCCTCCTTCGACACCTACGAGCGCCTGGCGGACTTCGAGGATGTCCCGGTCAAGCAGTTCATCCTCGAACACACCTCCCGGGGCTGTTTCGAGCGTTTCTTCCGGCCGCTCCTGGAGGCGAAGTTCGGTGACCGCTGGGAGGCGGTGAGCGCCGCGTGGCTGCTCGGCCGGGTCAAGTTCCGCGGCGAGCGTGACGCTCTCCGTGGCGAGGTGCTCGGCTACTTCGAGGGTGGGTTTGCGGTCCTGTTGGACGCGCTGGTCGAGTCGGTCGGGCGAGAGCGTATCCTCACGGGCGCCCGTGTGACCGACCTGGACCTGACCGGCGGGCGGGTCACCGCGATGACCGCCCGGACGGGCAAGGGGCGGGAGACCCACGACGTCGACGGTGTCGTCGTTGCCGCGATGCCGACAGTGCTAGAGGCGCTGACGGGTTACACCTGCGCGGTTGACTTCCAGGGGACGGTCTGCTCCGTGATCAGCGTCGAGGAGCCGCTGACGGACGTCTACTGGCTCAACGTCGCCGACGAGGCGCCCTTTGGCGCGCTCGTCGAGCACACCAACTTCGTCCCGGCCGAGCGTTACGGCGGCGAGCACCTGCTGTACGCGGTGAAGTACATCCAGGACGAGCGTGACCCGCTCTGGCAGGCCGACGACGAGGGCGTCGAGGAGGCGTGGCTCGCCGGCATCGAGGACCTGTTTCCGGACTTCGACCGCGAGGCGGTCAACTGGGTCCGGACCGCCCGCAACCCCCGCACCGCCCCCATCTACGAGCGGGGCTATCTGGAGATGGTCGTTCCGTACGACCTCGCGGATCCGGTCGCCGAGGGTGTCTACTACGCGGGGATGGCCTCCCGCGCACAGTACCCCGAGCGGTCGCTGAACGGCGGTGTTGTCGCCGGCTTCGAGTGTGCCGACCGGGTCGCTGACGTGGCCGTCGACCCGCCGAAGCCCGGGGTCGGGGACTGATACTGCCGGCTGTCGCTTCGTGACGGTACTCGTTACCCCGGGGTGGCGAGACAGGCAGACGTACAGCCGGCAGTACGGGGCCGTCCGGCTCCGGGTCCGTCTGCAAGCTACTTGTGGCTGGCCGCCCAAACATAGGTCGTGAAGCGACGTGCCGTCCTCGCCTCGCTCGGGGCCACTCTGGGCGGGCTGGCCGGCTGTGCCGCGTTACCCGGTGACGACACCGGACGGACGCTGACACCGGCGCCGGTTCCCACAGATACCGGAACGCCCCGGGTGGAGGAGGCGACCGGCGGGCGGACCGGCTGTCCCGAGCTCCCGGCAGCGGCCGGCCGGTATATCTGCTCCCCGGAGCCCGGAGACGGGCTCGCGCTGCGCCCGACGACCGACGCCGGGGCCGAGGGGCCTGCCGGGCGGGCGTTCACCCTGACCAACCGGGCTGAACAGGTCTTCGAGACCGGCCGTGACCGGTGGCTGCTCGCCGGGCGGGCCGACGACAGCTGGGTAACGCTTGACGCCGGCGGGACCAGCGCCGACCTGGCGCTCGCGACCGGCGGGTCGTTCACCTGGGTCGTGAACTGGGCGGCCGACGACGCGTCGGCCGGCGAGGCCAGTAGGTCCGGCGGCTGGCGGGCGCGTGTCGACACGCAGTTTGCGGGCGGCGCGCACGCCTTCGTCGTGACGGGGTACACCGGTGACGAACTCGTGTCGGTCATAGCGACATTCCGGGTCCCTCGGCTCAGTTTCCGGACGGCAAGTGGGTCACGAGGACAGGGCTGACCCTCTGTGGCCTCACACTGCCGGCTGTACGTGCGTGGGGATACTTGACACCCGAGGTGTCGATTGCTCCCGCGTGGAACACCCGACAGTATCAGTCCGCGCCGGCCTCGTCAGCCTCGTCGGCGTCCTCGGGGTCGACGCCCGGGGCACGGTCGACCGCCACCTCGTCGGGCTGCTCGTTACCGCCGACAACCACCTCGCCGCTGTCGGTCTCGACGTAGACATCGTCGGCGAACCCACCCTCGGCGTGGGGGTGTTTGGGGTCGTCTAGCCTTTCGGGGGTCGAGGGTGCGTCGACGACGCCTGCCGCGGGCCGGAACTCACCCAGCGGGTCGTCGATAGTAATCCCGTGCTCGGCAAAAAAGCCATTGTAGCGGTCGTAGTGGTCCTCAATCTCGTCCGCTGGAAACTCCATCATCTCCGTCCAGCCGTGGTTGTAGAAGTCGAAGTTGGCCTGTGCGTGGGTGATCTCGCGGGCCTCGGCCTCGGGGAGGCCTGCTTCGAGGGCTGTGACGTAGGTGTCCATCGTCGCGTCGAAGAAGTCGTTCAGGTGAGCGCGCCGCTCCTCCCGGCGAGGCTCCTCGGCACGGTCGAGAAAGACACCGGTGTGGATGTCGACGAGTTTGTCGTTGGTGTACGCGCCAACGACCGGCATCGTCAGTGCCTTTTTTGCGGCCCAGTGGCGGATGTTTTGGCGGATCTTCATCAACGGAGTCTGTGGTCGCCAGAGTATTGAATTCCCCGTCCGGCGGCCGTCTCGCGACAGGTCGCAAGTAGACCCGAGATGGCAATCCACATTAGGCGCGGCACCTAACCAAACTACATGTCGACGTCGCATGTCATTGTGGGCGACGGGATCGCCGGTAGCTCGGCGGCCGAGACGGTCCGCGAGGAGGACCCCGACGCGGACGTCACCGTCATCACCGACGAGGGCGAGGCCCTCTACAACCGCATTCTCATAAAGGAGTTCGCCAAAGGGAAGCTGCCCGAGGCCCCCATCTCGATCCACGAGCCCGAGTGGTACGACGAGCGCGACATCGACCTCCGGCTCAACACCTACGTCACCGGCGTCGACCCCGACGCACACACCCTCTCGACACACCACGGCGAGACCTACGAGTACGACAAGTTGCTGATTGCGACCGGCGGAACCCCCGCCCAACTGCCGGTCGGGAACGCCGACGCCGACGGCATTCACCACTTCTGGACCTTCCAGGACGCCCGCGGGATCCGGGAGGCCGCGGACGCGGCCGAAACCGGCGTCATCGTCGGCGCGGGCCTGCTCGGTATCGACCTCGCGGCGGTCTGTGCCGCACAGACCGTCGACGCCCACTACCTGATGCGGGGGAACCGCTGGTGGCGCTATGCCCTCTCACCCGAGGGTGCAGGGATCATCCACGACGCCCTGGAGGAAAACGGTGTCACCCCCGTCTTCGACTCCGGTGTCGACCACTTCGAGGTGGACGACGACGGCCGCGTCACGGGGGCAGTCGACCCCAACGGCGACCGCTACAACAGCGAGTTCTGTGGCGTCGCGATCGGCCTCGAGTTCAACACCGAGTGGCTCCGCGGGACCGGCATCGAGACTGACGACGGCGTCGTCGTTGACGAGTACATGCAGACAGGTGTGGAGGATATCTACGCCGCCGGCGACATCACCCAGTTTTACGACTCGATCCTGGGTGAACACGGCCAGAACGGCTCCTGGGGCTCGGCAAAGGAGCAGGGCGCCGTCGCGGCGAGAAATATGGTCGCAGACGCCGACGAGGAGGCGTTTCGCTGGGTCTCCTCGTACTCGATCACCCACTTTGACTTTCCGTTTCTCTCCTTTGGACACCCGACAGTCGGCGACGACTCCGCCGAGCGCAAGTACTCCGACACCGAGTGGCGCCGCCTCGCGTTCAAAGACGGCAGGATTGTCGGCGGGGTCCTCATCGGCGACCTCTCTCAGCAACAGACCTACAAGCAACTCATTCGCGAGGAGCGAGAGGTCGCCGACCAGAAGGGCCTGTTGCTCGAGGAAAACGTCGACCTCGACAAGTTGGACGCGGCGCCACAGGCCGAGGCCGAGTAGGGTCGCCTCGCAACAACGGATACACAGCCTCGCCCGCTGGTGTTGAGACCGACGGTCTTTTTCCGGGCGCCACCCACCCACAGGTATGAACGGGAGCGGCGACATGACGCTCGCCTTCGACCTGACGGCGCTCCAGGAGCTCGCAAAGCCGGACGCTGTCTTCACCGACGCCCGCCAGTGGAGCGAGTACGTCGGCGTCATCTCCGAGCGGCCGACGTACGTCGTGACGAACTTCACCCGCAAACACCGGATCCGTCAGGACTTTTTTTCCGGTCCGCGGGGCCGCGAGGAGAGTCTCGCGAACGTCAAAGACCAGTTCGGGACGGACCGCTACGTCTACGTCGGGACGGCCGGGGCGGACCGTGACCTCGCCGAGACGGCCGGCTGGGAGTATCTCGGCGTCGAGGCGGCCGCGGAGGCGGCCGACTGGGAACTCGGCGAGCCGGACCCGCCGGACGCACAGGTGACTGACACCGACGACGACGGCCGGGACGACTGGCCCTGAGCGGGTTGTCGGGCGGGTGACACCGGAACTAGGGGTGTCGGCCCGTTCCGCGGTCTTTATTCCTGGGACACACAAAGTGAGACTATGGCAGAGCCCGGCGTGCCCGGCGGCGCGGCCGAGTCACTCGACCTCCCCTGTGGGCGGACACTGAGTGTC
>JBLGCN010000100.1:0-7260 GCA_047617405.1 Natronomonas sp. | reverse complement strand
CCCACAGGGCTATGTAGGCTGAAATATAAGCTAAAGCAAGGCGAGATGGCTGGGACAGACGAACCCGTGGTGTTGATCGTCGAGGACGAACCCGACATCGTCGACACCTACGAGCTATGGCTGGATGCGGGCTACGAGGTCCGCACAGCCGAGAGTGGCGACGAGGGACTGCGTCGTCTCGACGACTCGGTCGACGTAGTCCTGCTCGACAGAAAGATGCCTGGGCTGTCGGGCGACGAGTTACTCGAACGGATCCACGAGCGGGGGCTGGACTGCCTGGTGGCGATGGTGACGGCCGTCGAACCCGACTTCGATATCCTCGAGATGGGCTTTGACACGTACCTTACCAAGCCGGTCCGTCAGGAACAACTCACCGAGACTGTCGAGGCCCTGCTGACCCGCTCGGAGTACGACAGCCTGCTACAGAGATACTACGCCATGGTCGAGAAGCGGGCGGCACTCGACGCGACGAAACCCGAGGAGGCGCTGGCCAGAAACGAGGAGTACAGCCAGCTCTCTACGGCGATCGAGGAGCTACGCGACCGGCTCTCCGAGACCATCGGCGACACAGCCGACGACGAGGAGTTTATCGCGACCATCCGGAGGGTTATCGATGACCGAAATGAGTGACTACGAGACCTACGACCTCTCGGGGCCACTCGATGTCGACCGACTGCGGGCCGTTCCGCCGGGGGCGTCACTGCTCATCTCCGGGCCGGCGATGACGGGAAAAGACGACCTCCTCCGGGGGTTCCTCGCGGACGGCTTGGCCGGCGACGAGGCCGCCGTTGCTGTCACGACAGGCGGCCCAGCCGAGGGGGTTATCGACGACATCCACTCCCGGGCAGAGTTCGAAGGACACGCCCTTAGTGCGATTGACAGCCGTGCGGAGGGGAGCCGCGAGAGCCAGGAACTCGGGAACGGCAGTCACGTCCACCGTGTGTCCGACCCGGCAGACCTGACGAGTATCGGCGTCTGCGTCACGGAGGCACTCGAGCGCGTCGGTGTCGGTGGGTACGACCGCGGCCGGTTCGGGTTGACCTCGCTGTCGACGATGCTGACCTACACCGACGAGAAGACTGTCTTCAAGTTCTGTCACGTCCTCTCCTCGCGGCTCGAGGGGGCGGGCTTTGTCGGGCTGTACACCATCGACGAGAGCGCCCACGACCAGCAGACACTACAGGTGCTCAAGCAGAACTTCGACGGGCAGGTGCAGTTGCGCGAGCAGGGGGGAACACGCCAGGTCCGTGCCCGCGGGTTCGGGGGCGACCCCACCGCCTGGCAGGCCCTGTAGGTGGCAGCCAGCCGCTATTGTTATTTGACTGTGGCCGCCGATGAGGGTATGGAGGTTACGCTGCTGGAAGCCACCTCGGAGCCCGAACGACTGGTCTGCCAGGCCGCCCGTAACGACTACATGGAGGAGTTTGTCGCCGAAACGCCGTTCGAGGAGGTGATGGCGGATGTCGACGGCGACACACCCCGGGAGCGCACGGAGACGCTCATCGCACAGCTGATGGACCACGGCCACTTCGGCCCCTTCGAACACCCCCAGGCCACCTTTGCGGTCAAGGGCGTCAGCCGGTCGTGTATGGCACAGCTCACCCGTCACCGCCACGCCTCCTTTGACGTGCAGTCGATGCGGTACGTCGCCTTCGACGATGTCGACCCGGCCGACGTCCGCGAGGGGTCGATGGTCGTCGTCCCGCCCTCGGCGACCGACCCGGACTGGGTGGGCCGCAACCAGCGCACCGCCAACGTCGACGAGGAGGACGCCCGGCGCCGCGAGGAACTGTTCCGCGAGACTGTCGCCGATGCCGTCGAGAGCTACCAGGAGTTGCTCGACCTGGGGATGCCCCCCGAGGACGCCCGCTTCGTGCTTCCCATCGGGACGAAGGTCAACATCGTCATGTCGATGAACGCCCGGATGTTGATGCACGTGGCCGATATGCGCGCAGCGGCGGACGCCCAGTGGGAGATCCGTGAGATGACGGAGGAGATGCTTGACCTCGCGGCGGAGTGGTGTCCGGCCACCTTCGACTACTACGAACGCGAGATGAAGGGCCGAAAGAACCGGCTGGCACCCTGAGAGAACCCGGGTTACCTGAGTACGGGGGCCCAGGCGGCCGGTATGACTGCGACGTTCGAACTGTACGAGGACAGTGCAGGTCTCGTCGTGTGCTGTTTGACCACCCTGCTCTATCAACGCGGCTGTCTGGGTCGGTTCACCCCGCCAGGCCCGACCCCGTTCGGTGGCCGAACTGTCCGGGTGAGAGCTGCCAGCCCGGCCACGCGGCCGAGGTGACGCCGGACAGTCGGTGACCGACACAGCCTGTTCGGCCGGGTGTCGGCCGGCAAACCAGGGTTGCCGGCATGGGGCGAGCGAAATGCTTAGTAAACACGGTGTTGACAACCAGATAGATGGCTACGACAGACTTGAGACGGTCACTGACGGAGTTGACGGGGCCTCTGCTTGTGGGGCTGTTTCTCGCTGTCCTGTTGGTGGTGCTGGCGGTCGACCTGGCCCGGCAGGTCGTGGTCGGCACACTCGCCGTCTCACAGCTCTCGTCGCTCGTCTGGAGCGGGGTCGTGGACTCGCTGTATATCGGGCTTGCCGCGATTGGGCTCTCGATGACCTACAGTATCCTCCAGTTTGCGAACTTCGCACACGGGGACCTGATCACCACCGGTGCGTTCACCGGGTGGACGGTCGCGTACGTCATCGGGGGCGTTGGTGCGGCTGACCTCGGCAGCAGACTTCTCATTGACGCCGACGGGGGTGCACAGGCCAGCGAACTCGGCATCGACATCGTCACGTCGCCGGTCGCAATCCTCCTCGGGCTGGTCGCGGCGGCGGCACTTACCGTTCTTGTTGCCCTGTTCGTCGACCGTGTCGTGTTCAGGCGGCTGCGGGATGCCGACGGGATCACGGTGCTGATCGCAAGCGTCGGGGTCGCACTCGCCGTGCGGTATCTGATCGCGCTGGTGTACACGCAGGACTCCCGGGTGATCGTGGCCTCCGCCCCGACCGCGTTCGGGGTCAACCTCCACGAGGCGACGCTGGTCGTCATCGCGGTGGTGTTGATCGTCGGCGTCCATTTGCTCCTGCAGTACACGAAACTCGGCAAGTCGATGCGGGCGATGGCGGACAACAAGAGCCTCGCGCTGGTGACGGGGATCCCGACCGAGCGGGTCGTCGCCGCAACGTGGGTCATCGGCGCCGGGTTAGCCGGCGCCGCGGGCTACCTGATCGTCCTGGACCGGGGACAGATCAGCATCAATCTCGGCTGGTTCCTGCTGTTGTTGATCTTCGCCGGGACGATCCTCGGAGGGATCGGGTCGATCTACGGGGCGATCGCCGGCTCGCTGGTCATCGGCCTCACCCTCAACGTCTCGCTGGTGTGGATCCCGGCAGACCTCAACTATATCGCGGCGTTCAGTCTGATGATCCTGGTGCTTCTCTTCCGCCCCGACGGCCTGTTTGGGGGTGTCGAGACGACATGAGTGAAGCCGCCACCGGCGACGAGGGCAGGGGCGGGGGTGGAGCCGGGGGACCCTCGGTGTCGGACCCGGGGGACGGCTCCGACCTCCGCCGTGACCTGCTACGGATCGGCGGGTTCCTGCTCGTGACGTACGTCGGGTTCTTCGTGTTGGGCACCGTCGGTGGCGTTGCACTCGGCGAGATAGTCGGAACCCTGACCCGGATCACCCTCTTTACCGCGGCGTTTTCGCTGCTCACGCTCGCGCTGAACCTCCACTGGGGGTACACCGGGATATTCAACATCGGCATTGCCGGGTTCATGGCGGTCGGTGTCTACACGATGGCGGTCCTGACGGCGCCGCCGGACCCGGTCGGCTCCCCCGTTGGCGGCCTCGACATGTCGGTCTGGGTTGGTATCCTCGGTGGGGTACTCGCCGCTGCTGGCTTTGGGGCGCTGCTCTCCCTGCCTGCGCTCCGGGTTCGGGCGGATTACTTTGCGATCATCACGCTTGGCTTCTCTGAGATCGTCAGACTGTCACTGCTCTCGGGCACGCTCAGAGAGATACCGGCCGGTGAGGTGGTCTACGGGACCGGCGGGGGCCGGGGGATCCGGTACAAGTCACCGAGCGACGAGGTGGTCGAGTTGCTGTTCGACGTGCCGGTGCTCAGGTCCGTCGGGACCGGGTTGTACGACGCCACCGAGGCGGTCGGACTGTCGACCACACAGGTCGACCGGTTGGTGTACGCGCTGGTGGTGCTCGGGTTCGTCCTGATTACGTTCGTGGTGCTCCGGCGAGTCATCCGCTCACCGTTCGGTCGCGTTCTCAAGGCCATCCGGGAGGACGAGGTTGTCGCCCGGTCACTGGGCAAGAACACCCCGAGAACGAAGGTCAAGGCGTTCACGCTCGGCGCCGCGGTCATCGGGCTCGGCGGGATCCTCTGGCTCGGGCGCGGCTCGCAGATCACCCCCAACGACTTCCGGCCGATTGTCACGTTCTACGTGTTTATCGCCCTGATCATCGGGGGCCAGGGGTCGAATCTCGGCAGTATGGTCGGTGGGTTCGCGTTCGCGGCCTTTCTCTTCGAGGGGCCACGGTTCCTCCGGACGGTCGTCACACAGAACATCACGACCGAGGCCCCGGCGACGATATACGATGCCCTCATCCAACTCGGGGCGCTCGAGGTCGCCCCGCTGGTGGGCTATCTCGCCGAGAGCCTCGACCAACTGCGCTGGATAGTGGTCGGTGTCATCCTGATACTGCTGATGATCTACCGCCCGGAGGGGCTGTTTGGCGACCGCGAGGAGACCGCCGCCGCGGCGACACTCTCCCGGCGCGGCGCTGGTGCAACCGGCCGAGAGAGGGTGGACACTGGGGCAGAGGGCCAACCTGACGGGGGTGAGCAGGATGAGTGAGCCACAGCAGCCGGCGGATACCGGGCCGGAGGCCGACGCCGGGACGGCGGCCGGAAGCGCCGACCGGTCCGGGACGGACCCGTCGACAGTTGACGACCCGATCCTCGAGGTGCGGAACCTCAGAAAGGAGTTCGGCGGGATCGTCGCCGTCGACGGGGCCAGCTTCTCGATCGAGCGCGGCTCGATGACCGGGCTCATCGGCCCGAACGGGGCCGGCAAGTCGACGACATTCAACTGTATTACCGGGATCCACAGGCCCGACAGCGGTGCGGTCGTATTCGACGGAAGGGGGATGACCGGGCTCCGCCCTGAACAGGTTGTCGCTCGCGGGCTCGTGCGGACCTTCCAGATCGCGCGCGAACTCCCGGAGATGACGGTCATCGAGAACATGATGCTCGGCCCAAAAAACCAACTCGGGGAGTCGCTGTGGCGGTCGGTCACCCCGGGTGTGCGGGGACAGGTCGTCGCACAGGAGGAGGACCTCCGGGAGCGCGCCTGGGAGACACTCGAGTTTTTCGAGATCGACCACCTGGGCGGGGAGAAAGCCGGCTCCCTCTCGGGCGGCCAGCGGAAGCTACTCGAACTCGCACGGGCGCTGTCGACCGACCCGGACCTGCTACTGCTCGACGAGCCGATGGCCGGGGTCAATCCGTCGCTCGAGGAGAAACTGCTCGACCGGTTACACGAGCTTCGCACCCAGGGGTACAGCTTCCTGGTTGTCGAACACGACATGGACATGATCATGAACAACTGCGAGCGCGTGGTCGTCATGCACCAGGGGCAGGTCCTCGCGGAGGGGGCACCGGCCGATGTCAGGTCGACCGAGCGGGTGGTCGACGCCTACCTCGGGGGGGATATCTGATGTCGTCGCTGGCCGTCTCCGGCCTCGAAGCCGGCTACGGCGACCTCCAGGTTCTCTACGGGGTGGATATGACCGTCGACGAGGGCGAGTACGTGACGATTGTCGGTCCGAACGGGGCCGGCAAGTCGACCGTCATGAAGTCGGTGTTCGGGCTGACAACACACATGGGTGGTTCGGTCACCTTCGACGGCGAGGACATCACCGACCGCCGCCCGGAGGAGATAATCAGTATCGGGGTCGGGTACGTCCCACAGAGCGACAACGTGTTCGCGTCGCTGTCGGTCCGCGAGAACCTCGAGATGGGCGCATATATCCTCGACTCGGTTCCCGAACAGCGGCTCGACCGGGTCTTCGAGCGGTTCCCGATCCTCGCGGAGCGAAGCGGGCAGCAGGCAGGGTCGATGAGCGGCGGCCAACAGCAGATGCTCGCGATGGGCCGGGCACTGATGCTCGACCCCGACCTGCTCATGCTCGACGAGCCGTCGGCGGGGCTGGCTCCGGACCTGGTCGAGGAGACCTTCGACCGGATCGACCAGATCAACGACGACGGGACTGCGGTCCTGATGGTCGAACAGAACGCCAAGGAGGCGCTCCGGCGGTGTGACCGAGGGTACGTGCTCGTCCAGGGGCAGAACCGCTACGAGGACGACGGTGACGCGTTACTGGCAGACGAGCAGGTTCGCCAGGACTTCCTCGGCGGGTGAGCGGTCGTTCACCCGGTCGGGGTTACAGGTCGACCTGGTCGGTCACGGTGTAGCCGTCAGCGCTGAACTGGAAGATGTCGAACGTCGCAGCGGCGAGGTCGCCGTTCTCGTCGAACTGGATAGCACTCGAGGCGCCCCGATACTCGACCTCCTGACCCTCGGCGGCCAGCCGAAGCCCATCGGCGAGGGTCTCCGGGGTTACGACCTCGCCGCCGGGGTCCGTGACCGGGCGGACCTCGTCGGCGACTGCCGGCCCGGAGAGTTCGCCTGCCCGCGCCTGTGCGAGCATGTGGACCGCCGTCGCGTCGTATGCCTGTGCGGTGAACACGCCCGGAGACGCGTCGGCCTCGAGCTCGTACTCCTCACGGAACAGTTGGTCGAACGTCTCGCGACCGGGACCCACCGCCGCCGGCGCCGTCCCGATCACGTTTTCCATCGGGTTGTCGACGTTCCCCGGGAGGTCGTTGCTCTGCATCCCGTCGGCCACGATAACGGTGTACTGGCCGGCGTCGAAGTTCTCGTAGAAGTCCCGGAAGATCTGCTGGCCACTGGCGGGGTAGCCAACGACGTAGAGCATATCGGGTTCCTCGGAGAGGACCGTCCGGAGTGCGGAGTCGTAGGAGGGCTGCTGGGGCTCGAAGGAGGACTGTGCGACCACCTCCCCGCCGATCTCCTCGAAGTTCGAGACAAAGGCGTCGTTGAGCCCCTGGCCGTACGCGTTGTTCAGGTAGAACGTCCCCGCGGTCCCGAAGTCGCGCTCCTCGACAGCGAGACTCGCCGCCGCAACCCCCTGCAGAGCGTC